>JBDSOC010000174.1:0-14489 GCA_039915085.1 Chitinophagaceae bacterium | reverse complement strand
CCAGGTTACCATCGCCGCCAAATTCATTGGGTTCCCACTGTCCTTCTGTTCTTGAATAATTCAGTTTCAGCATGGACGACACCGCATCTACGCGCAGGCCGTCTGCATGAAACTTATCCAGCCAGAACCTGGCGCTGCTGATAAGAAAAGATTTTACTTCCCCCCTTTTATAATTGAAAATATATGAGTTCCAGTCTGGATGGTAACCTTTGCGCATATCCGCATACTCATAAGTATGTGTGCCATCAAACATGAACAACCCATGCGCATCGTATGGAAAATGAGATGGTACCCAATCTAATATTACGCCAATGCCTTCATTGTGAAAAGCTTCTACCAGGCGCATAAAATCCTGCGGCGATCCAAATCTTGAAGTAGGTGCA
This sequence comes from Chitinophagaceae bacterium, assembly GCA_039915085.1. GTDB lineage: Bacteria > Bacteroidota > Bacteroidia > Chitinophagales > Chitinophagaceae > JACMLD01. Next base: position 14,106 of record JBDSOC010000174.1, on the reverse strand, counting down.
AAAAAGCCTGTACCCTGGTAGCCCCAGCTTCCGTCAAACGGATGTTCCATTACAGGCATTAATTCTATATGGGTAAAGCCCATTTCTTTTACATACGGCACCAGCAATTGCTGCAGTTGCGCATAACTGTTATATGACTCCTCATCGTTCCTGTCGGGCCGCATCCAGCTGTTAAGGTGTACTTCATACACACTCCATGGCGCGTTAAGAGAATTGTGTGTTTCTCTTTTTTTCATCCAGGCTTCATCTTTCCATTCGTAATGCATATCCCAGGTAATAGAAGCCGTATCAGGCCGCATTTCCCAGAAATTGGCAAAGGGATCGCCCTTATCTGTTTCTGCACCCATATAACCAACAATATGGTATTTGTATACTTCGCCCAGTGTAAATTTTGGAATAAACCCTTCCCATACGCCACTTTTATCCCAGCGGGCATACAGTTCATATTCTCCGTTTTTCCAGTCGTTGAAATTGCCTTTTACAGAAACGGCTGTAGCATTGGGCGCCCAAACAGCAAAATACATTCCCCATTGATTGTTTACTTCAATGGAATGGGAACCCATTTTTTCATACAGCCGGTAATTGGTGCCGTTCTGAAAATTTCGTATATCCTCATCGTTCAGCAAAGAATAATTCCATGTGTTTTTGGAAGTATCCACAAAATTTTCCTCTTCATACCGGCGCATCGCAGACTGTTCCATATTAAATATTTTTAATGGCGTTACTATTATTTATAATATGGATTTTAATTTCTTTTGCATCTTACGCAACTATTGCCGAAATCCTTTAACCTAAAATTAAGACTATGTGTTTTAAAGTTAGTTTTTTTTAGATGATATTCGGCATGCGATTATTCCGGCCTTTGAGATGCTTTGAAACCATTAATAAACCATACTAATCCTTCTCCAGTTTATGAAGAAAACCGCCATGCTGCTCGGCCTGCTGCTTATTGCCGTTACTTATTGCATCGCCCAGCATGCAGCTGTAAAGGGCATTATCAGCGACACTTCCAATAAGGAAAATCTTTCCAATGCTGTTATATCCCTGCTCCGGGCCAAAGATTCTGTTTTGTACAAGTTTACCCGTAGCAACGCGCAGGGCAAATTTTCATTGGGCAACCTGCATGCCGGCAGTTTTATATTGCTGGTTACCTATCCGAAATATGCCGATTATGTTGAGCAATTAATACTCACAGACACATCTTCTGTAAATCTTGAAAAAGTAGCACTGATATTAAAAGCAAAATTGCTGGAAGAAGTGGTTATCAGGCAAAAAATTTCAGCTATAAAAATAAAGGGTGACACTACCGAATTTACCGCAGACAGTTTTCATGTACAGGCGAACGCCACTGTAGAAGAATTATTAAAAAAATTACCAGGTATACAGGTAGACAAAAATGGCAAGATTACCGCACAGGGAGAAACCGTTCAGAAAGTATTGGTGGATGGAGAAGAATTTTTTGGCGATGACCCAACGCTGGTTACACAAAATCTGCGTGCTGATATGATTGACAAAGTACAGGTATTTGATAAGAAGAGCGACCAGGCCGATTTTACCGGTATAGATGATGGCCAAAAAACAAAGACCATCAACCTCAAACTAAAAGACAGTAAAAAGAATGGCTATTTTGGAAAGGTAAATCTTGGTGGTGGCACAGATGGCTATTTTGATAACCAGTTAATGGTAAACTTCTTTAAAAAGAAAAAGAAGCTCTCCGCCTATGGTATTTTATCCAACACAGGCAAAACAGGACTTAACTGGAACGAAAGGGATAAATATGGAGAAAGTTTTGCCAGCGGTGTTGACTATGATGAGGCAAACGGATACTTTATGTTTTCGGGCGGCAATGATGAACTTGAATCATGGAATGGACAATATAACGGGCAGGGCTACCCATCAGTAAAAACAGGTGGCATACACTACAACGATAAATGGAATGATGATAAACAATCTGCCAACTTTAATTATAAAATACTGCAGCTGGACGTAAATGGCACCAACGCTACCAACACACAATATATATTACCAGATACCTTATACTACAATAATCAGCGTGAAACTTTTAATAATCAAATTTTACGCAACCGCGCCAATGGCAGCTACGAAATACAGATTGACTCCAGCTCATCCATAAAAATAAGTGCCAATGGTGGTACTGATCATAAAATAACAGACAGTCATTTTATTACAGAGGCTTTATCGGCAGACAGTGCATTGGTAAACAGCGGCACCCGGAATATTTCCACTACCGGTGATACAAAAACGGTTAATAGTAATATTTTATGGAAGAAAAAATTGCATAAGAAAGGGCGTACTATATCTGTAAATGTCAGCGAAAATTATGAAAAAGGCAATTCTGATGGCTATTTGCTTGCAAACAATGAATTTTACAAAGGCGGCATCAGCTACCAGCAACAGGTTACCGATCAGTATAAAAAATACAATGATGAAAAACTGGGTTTCGATTCTAAAATTTCATACTCCGAACCACTTTCAAAAGTTTCATCTGTTATAGTCAATTATGGCATCTCGGTAAACAACAGCCGTTCGAACAGGAATTCTTTCAATAAATCACCCGATGGAAAATATACCAGCATAGACAGCCTCTACAGCAACGATTACAGGTTTAATGTATTTACACACAAAGCCGGCCTCAACTACAATATGGTAAAAAAGAAAGTAAGGGTAAACCTGGGTAATAATATTGGCATTACCAGTTTTAACCAGGATGATTTGAGAAAGGATACTTCCTTTAAAAGAAACTTTGTTAACTGGTTCCCACAAGCGTCTTTTATATATTCATTTACGCAGCAAAAAAGAATTTCACTGCGGTATAATGGCAATACCTCCCAGCCTTCCATTCAGCAGATACAACCTATCCGCACCAATGATGATCCGCTAAATATATCTATCGGCAATCCTAACCTGAAACCACAGTTTACCAATTATATAAATGCTGGTTATAATAATTATAAAGTATTAACAGAAACAAATGTTTACGCAAGCATTAATTACCGCTTTGTAGAGAACGCCATCAGTACCAGTACCAATGTAGATTCTAACGGAAAGAGAACCTATCAGTCCGTAAATCTCAATGGTAACCAGTCCCTGTCGGCTTATTTTGGATATGGGTTCAAATTAAAAAAACAGGGTCTTAATATTTATTTTAATGGTGATATAAGCCACGGTACAAGCCAGAGTATTGTAAATAATATAATGAATGTTACCAAAAGTGGTAGTTACAGGCTGGGTAATGATATTTATAAATCAAAAGATAAAAAGTACGAATTCAGGCTCGGTAGTTCTGCTACCTATGTGAACAGCCATTCTTCCGTGCAAAGCGGCATAAAAACCAATTACTGGATATTCAACGTGCAGCCGGGTGCTGATATTTTTCTTCCCAAAAAATTCCAGGTGCATTCAGATGTGGATGCCAACTTCAGGCAAAAAACCAGTGCCTTTGATTATAATACAAATGTTATACTCTGGAATGCCTGGATTGGAAAGAAATTTTTAAAGGGTGATGCTTTATTATTAAAAGCATCTGCCAATGATTTACTTAACCAGAACAAAGGTTTTAACCGGAATGTAAACAGCAATTTCATTACGCAGAATACTTACAGTTCAATACAGCGTTTTTTTATGTTATCCATTGTATGGAATTTTAATAAAGCCGGGACACCTGTTCCCGGCAATAACTAACAATAAAATAAAATCATGAAAGTATTCAAATATGTTTTTCTTTTTTGCTCAATAGCCGTCACTGCGCGGTTACATGCACAGAACACCATTTTTCTTACTGAAGGAAAAATAGAATTTGAAAAAAAAGTAAACACGTACTCATTAATGGAAGATGGAGATTCATGGAGTGAACTGCAGAAGAAAACGATGCCCAAGTTCAGAACCACCTATTTTGATTTGTTATTTAGTAAAAATAAAACCATCTATCAGCCGGGCAGGGAAAATCCGGATAACAATAAAATATTTTTCAATGATAATGTGGCGGAGGAAAATGTTGTCTATTCTGAACTGGACAGCAGTAAAAGCGTCAGCCAGAAAAAAGTATTTGAACAGGTTTTTTTAATACAGGACAGCACGCGGCAGATTCAATGGAAGATAACGGATGAGACCCGCGTAGTGGCAGGGTTTCAGTGCAGGCGTGCCAATGCTATTATTATGGATTCAATTTATGTAGTGGCTTTTTATACGGATGATATTATTGCACCCGGTGGCCCGGAATCTTTTAACGGACTACCCGGTATGATATTGGGTGTTTCGCTGCCGCACCAGCATGTCACCTGGTTTGCAACAAAAGTAGCTGCTACGCCCGTTACGGCATCCCAGTTAAAATTGCCATCCAAAGGAAAAAAAGTTACCAATGAATCTTTAAAAGAATCATTAAAAGAAAGAATGAAAGATTGGGGGAAGTATAAGCAAAGGAATTTAGAAGCGGTATTGTTGTAGCAGGCTAAGGGGCGAAAGCGGTCAGACGGGGACGTCAGACCGGTCTGTCCAAGCCTGGCAAATCTATAATAAAAACGAAACACGGGAAACAGCAAATCATAAGGCACAAAATCAAAAACAGTCATTTCATCTATTTTTTTAGCTCCATTACCAGCAGGTATTTTCCTCCAAGCGTAAGCGAATTGTTTTCTAAACTGAATACAGTACCGGTGGCTGCATCAAGCGCTTTTGTATACCCTTTTACTCTTTCTGCAAAGCGGGCCAGATCGATGGTAGCTTGTCCCTCATTGGTATTCATTACACACATGACGGTTTGATTATTATCGTACCTGAAATAAACATATACGCCATTCTCCGGTACAAACTGCATCAGCTTACCGGTTTTAATAGCGGAAGAATTTTTACGGAATGCACTCAGCCGCTTTGTAAGATCAAGCACTGATTGCTCATCATTATTTAATCCTTCACCGGTAAATGCATTTTTCTGATCGCCTTTCCAGCCACCCGGAAAATCAAGCCGCACCCAACCATCCGGGTTAGCAATGCCTTTCATTAAAATTTCCGTTCCGTAATACAATTGCGGAATGCCGCGCGTAGTAAACAACCAGCAAAGGCCCATTTTTTGTTTAGCCACATCCTCTCCCACCTGGCTGAAAAAACGCGTCATATCATGGTTATCCAGGAATACTACATTGTTCATTGGATTGGTATACATAAAATCCTGGCTAACGGTCTGGTATAGTTGGCCGATGCCGCTGGGTATTTGTGTAAGTGCGGGTTGTATGCCCCTGAATAAAAATTCAAAATCGAGTGTGCCGGTAAGATTGCTTTTGAATGCTGTGTTAAAATTATTTCTTGTAAAATAAGCCTGGTTGGCCACGCTTTCATTCCAGTTTTCACCAAACATCGTTATTTGCGGATATTCATCTGTCAGTGCTTTATTGCAGCGGTTCATAAAATCCAGATCGCAATATTTGTAGGTATCTATCCGCCATGCATCAACGCCAAATTTTTCAACACACCAGATAGCGTGCTGAATTAAAAAATTTGCTACCAGCGGATTACCCTGGTTTACATCAGGCATCATATTGGTGAACCATCCATCGGCCATTTTCTTTTTATCAAATGCAGACGCGTGCGGATCAAAAAATACCTGTTCTTTATAGTTAGGTAAGGTAAGTGCCGGCCAACGGTGCAACCAGGTGCTGTCCGGCGCATCCTGCACCAGGAAATTATATAAACCAATATGGTTGTACACAGCATCCTGTACCAGTTTCATACCGCGGCGGTGCAGTTCATCACTTAGTTTTAAATAAGCAGTTTCACCGCCAAACCTTGGTTCAATTTTATAATGATTGGTAAATGCATAACCGTGTTCGGTACGGTCTGGCATATCGTTTTCAATAACAGGTGTCATCCACAATGCGGAAACACCAAGATTTTGCAGGTAATCAAGATGATTAATTATTCCCTGCATGTCTCCCCCATGTCTTAAAAAGATAGAATCGCGGTTTAAGGACTGATCGCGCATGCCGGGTATGCGATCATTTTTTTCATCGCCATTGCTGAACCTGTCCGGCATCAGAAAATAAATAAAATCTGAAGAAGTAACGCCTTGTGCATAGGAGGATCCTTTGCCTGTGCGCCGTGCTTTTAATTCAAAAGAAATGCCTGATCCACCCGGTGTAACACCATGCCAGGAAATATTTACTGTTTGTGGTTTGGCTGTTGCCGCAATTACAACATCCAAAACCAGGTAGCGCCTATTTGTAAGCGTATTTACTTTTACAATTTTCAAATCGGGTGAAGAGGAGTTTATAACAAGTTTATCCACTGCTATGATGAAACCCGGGCGGGTTTCATGCAGCATGATTTGAATTTTGTTCATTTTCATGCCCGCCCACCAGTTGGTTGGATAAACTTCTACCGGGTTCTGTGCAACCAATTTTATTGCTGCAATTACAGCAACTACAAAATAAACAACAATCTTCTTCATAACTATATTGGTCTTTCTTCCAGTATTTCAAGTTTGGCTGCCAGTTCTTCATTAGCAGGTTCATTCTTTGTTTCTTTTACAATAAGGGCACAAATAATAGCAGCAATTATCAAAAGACATCCTCCAATGCGCACAGCCATCAGCCTGTCGTTGTGCAATACATGTTCCATGATTTTACCGAAGAATAAAGAAGCAAGTATTTCCGGCAACACGATGAAGAAATTGAAAATACCCATGTAAATCCCAATCTTATTCTCCGGAAGGCAACCTGCCAGCATTGAGTAAGGCATAGAAAGAATGGAAGCCCAGGCAATACCCACCATGCTCATGGCAACATACAGCATCCAGGGCTGGTGTATTTGTTTAACTGCTATTAAGCCGATTCCACCAATGACCAGGCAAAATGTGTGCGTATATTTCTTGCCAAGTGTACTTACCCATAAAGGCAGGGAAAAAGAAAATGCAAACGTCACTAAATTCAAAATTGCCGAAGTACTGCCGGCGTATTCAATGCCCTGCGTATAAGCTTCGGAGTTAGTAACGGCGTTTCCATGAAAAATGTCTGTAGCCACACCGGTATTGTAATAAAACCACATTAAAAACAATCCTGGCCATGTTAAAAAATTCACCAGTGCCAGCCGTTTCATCTGGTCGGGCATGTTTTTAACGGATGCCAGGATTTCCTTTACACCCCCCATGATACCACTGCCCTGCTCAGCTATTTTTTTCTCTTTCCATTGTGTATCGCTGGGCGGGTACTCTTTGCTTTTAAATACGGTATACAAAACAGCAATAATAAAAACAGCGCCCCCAATATAAAAAGAGAGCATTATGTTTTGAGGAATTCCATGCGCCGCTTTTTCGCGTGAGACACCCAGCCATGCCACCAATTTTTGTGGTAAATATCCGGCCACAAATGCTGCCAGCCCGATAAACATACTCTGCATGGCAAAACCAAATGACCGCTGTTTTTCATTCAGATTATCAGCCACAAATGCCCTGAAAGGTTCCATACTTATATTAATACAGGAATCCAGTATCCATAATGTACCTGCTGCCATCCATATGACGGAGGCATTGGGCATAATAAACAAAGCAAGTGAACTAAGAATGGCCCCGATTAAAAAATACGGCCGACGACGGCCAAGTTTTGGATGCCAGGTGCGGTCGCTCAGGTAGCCGATAATAGGTTGAACGATTAAACCTGTCATTGGTGCTGCCAGCCACAAGCCAGGTATCTGCTCCGGTGTAGCGCCAAGGTACTCATAGATGGCGCTCATATTATTCATTTGCAGGCTCCATCCAAACTGAATACCAAAGAAACCAAAACACATATTCCATATTTGCCAAAATCCCAGCGTTGGCTTTATACCTGTATAGGCAGAGGACATATCAATCGTTTATTTGAATGTGCAATTCTTACATATCATCTAAAAGTACATAAAAAAAGCATCCCGCCATGGTGGGATGCTTTACTATAAAAAGAAAAATTATTATATCACAAAACCATTGGGTATAACTGCTCCTTTCTTCACTACTACTATACCATCTTTAACAGTGTATAAAGAATGGTCGCTGTTTTCCAGGTGAGTGCCGCCATTGATACGCACATCATCACCAATACGTACATTTTTATCTACAATAGCATTTTTTATATAGCAACGGTTGCCAATGCCAACATTGGGTATGCCATGCTGCTGCGCATGGGCCATCTCTGCAATGGTTTCAAAATAATCATTTCCCATCAGGTAACTGCTTACTACGGTGGTGCCATTGCCAATACGTGATCGGATACCCACTACGCTGTGTTCAACCCTTGATGCATTGATAATACAACCTTCGGCAATAATTGTTTTTTCAAGCGTAGTGCCACTGATTTTTGCCGGCGGCAGCATACGTGCACGGGTATAAATGGCATTGCTGTTATCAAACAGGTTAAAATCGGGTATGTCCGCTGTTAGTCCCAGGTTAGCTTCAAAGAAAGAATATATATTTCCGATATCCGTCCAGTAACCATCATACTGGTAGCTTACCACCTTGTATTTATCTATTGATTGAGGAATGATCTCTTTACCAAAATCGGTTGCCGCCTTGTATTCTACTTCCAGCAGATCAAACATGAGTTTACGGCTGAAAATATAAATACCCATCGAAGCCAGGTAATTGCGGCCAACACGTTTCATGTCATCGCCGGTATCGCTTACCCATTCAGGTAATAAATCCTTGCCTGGTTTTTCAATAAATGAAGTAATGTATCCTTCTTCATTGCTTTTTAAAATACCAAATTCGGGCGCTTCCCTGTCTGCTACGGGTATGGTTGCAATAGAAATATCAGCACCTAGTTTTTTATGGTTGTTTATCATCTCCTGGAAATCCATCTGGTATAACTGATCGCCACTCAAAATCAATACGTAATCACTGTCGAACGGACCCAGGTGACGGAGACTTTGTCTAACCGCATCTGCAGTGCCCTGGTACCAGGTAGGGTTATCGGGTGTTTGTTCCGCTGCAAGAATATCCACAAAGGCTGAACTGAAAGCGCTGAAGTGATAGGTGTTTTTTATATGCCTGTTTAAAGAAGCAGAATTAAACTGTGTAAGTACAAACATACGGTTGATGCCGCTGTTAATGCAATTTGAAATAGGGATGTCTACCAGCCTGTATTTACCGGCAATAGGTACAGCGGGTTTACTTCTGCTGGCAGTAAGCGGGTATAAACGTGATCCGGCGCCACCACCAAGTATTACAGCTAACGTTGATTTACTCATATTTGCAAGCTTTATTATTTTTAAGAGAAGCTATTAGCTGGTAGCCGTTAGCTGTTAGAAGAACTACTATTTTTAAAATTTTGGGATTTCGGAATTTTGAGATTCAGAAGAAATTAAAAAATCCCACAATCTCTAAATCAGCCATTTTACTGCATTGTTCAAAGCGTTTTATAAAGATCAATATACTGTTGTGCGCTCTTGTCCCAGCTAAAATCCAGTTGCATAATCTGTTTTCTTATATCCTGCATTTTTTCTTCCTGCGCATACAAATGCATGGCACGATAAACCGCCTGTGTAATATCTCCTACCCAGTCATTATTAAAACAAACACCATACCCACCTGGTTCGCCATAATCTTTTACAGTATCTTTTAATCCCCCGGTTCTTCTTACAATAGGAACAGTTCCATAACGCATTGCATACATCTGGTTTAATCCGCATGGCTCTACACGGCTGGGCATCAGCAGAAAATCAGCTCCGGCATACATTTGGTGGGCCAGCTTTTCATTGTAAGAAATCTGTGAATTATAATAACCCATAAGCGGACCGCGCATATTTTCCAGCTGATATTCTATATGGGGCTCACCATTGCCCAATATCAGGAAATTCATTCTTCGGCCAATATGGTAAAGAGAATCCCCAATTGCCTGTGGCAATAAATCAGCTGCCTTCTCTCCCACCAGCCTGCCTATAAAAACAATCAGCGGACAATCTATATTAAGATTAAAAGCTTTACACAATTTTTCTTTACTGGCGAGTTTACCTTCTTCGATGGTATCGATTGAAAAATGATCTTCCAGGTAAGTGTCAGTTGAACTGTCCCACACTTTTGTATCAATGCCATTTAATATACCACTGCATTTACCTCTTTCATATTCAAAGAGCGCTTCCAGGCCATTGCTCATGTAGCGCAGTTCATCCAGGTAGCTCGGACTAACAGTAGTTACTTTCCATGCGCACTTTATGCCGGCGGCAAGCGGGTTAATATTTCCCTTCCAGTCAAGACTGCCATATTTCCATCCATCCCAATGGGGTATATAATGTGCTTTATCCCAGCCCATCCATCCCTGGTATTGCGCATTGTGTATAGTTAGTACGGTAGGTATATCGCGCAGTTGCTGGTAATCGTAGCAATGCTGCATCATAAAGGGGATAAGCCCGGTATGGTAGTCATGCACATGCACTACATCCGGATGGTGCCGCCAATTTGCCAGCCAGTCAACCACGGCTATCTGGAAAGAAGTAAAACGTTCCGTGTCATCTGCGTAACCGTACACTTTTTCCCTGTCCAGCAAACCATTAATGTCTACCAGGTAAAGATCAAATTCAAGTTTATTGGTCTTTTCTTTAATAACAGTGTATTCGAACCATGTATTGCCCAGTGAAGCGCCGCCTTTGTGTACCACTTCCCATTGGTTGTCGTATAAAAATTTTGTACGGTACATGGGCATTACTACCTTGGCAACATGCCCCAGCAGGTTCTGGTATTTGGGAAGCGCCCCTACCACATCTCCCAGTCCGCCTGCTTTGGCAACCGGATAACATTCTGCTGATACATGCAGTATCTCCATTCTGGTGGGTTTGAAATTGTTGCGTTGAATTTATGAAGGTTTTTGATTGATTGATGCAAGTAACGAAAATATTTTTTAATCATCGGGCAGACGAACATGCATTTGATTGCAGAAAAGTCATTACAAACCCTATCTTTAGCCACATTATTAAACAGCAGCAGTATATTTATGTATGCTATTTGCAATGCATGATAAAAACTTGCTACTTTTAGAACTCATTTAAATAAAGAGATTGCGTATGAATAAAACGAGCCAACCTACAAATTACGGTGCTTTGGGCACACTGGTTACCGTGTTTTTTTTCTGGGGATTTATTGCTGCCGGAAACAGTGTTTTTATACCTTTTTGCAAACACTATTTTCATTTAGATCAGTTTCAGAGCCAGTTAATTGATTTTGCATTTTATACAGCATATTATGTAGGTGCCCTTGCTTTATTTGCATATGGCGCTTTTGGCGGTAAAGATTTAGTAGGCAAATGGGGATTTAAAAAAAGCATCGTTTACGGGTTGCTTTTTTCTGCATTGGGCGCCGCAGCAATGATCATAGCTGTTAATGCAAATACTTTTGCTGGTATGCTGGCGGGCTTTTTTATAGTAGCACTGGGCTTTTCATTACAACAAACCGCGGCGCAACCCTTTGCCATTGCACTGGGTGATCCTTCCACCGGTACCAGCCGCGTAAACTTAGGAGGTGGTATTAATTCGTTTGGCACAGCAATAGGTCCATTGGTAGTGGCACTTGCCCTGTTTGGTACTACAGCAGCCATTACAGATGAAAAGATTGCTGCACTCAGCCTTACAAAAGTGATTGTATTATATATATGTGTCGGTGCATTGTTTATGGCTGCCGCAGCCTTGTTCCAGTTCTCTAAAAAAGTGCCTTCGGGCATTATGATTGAGAAAACAGAGAAGGCGAATAAAGCTTTGTATACTTTATTAATCATGACCGGCTTATTAATTATGATGTTTGCACCTGTTTTCAGCAGTTATAAAACTGATTTAACGAATTCTTCTGATGCTGAAAAACATGCCATGGAAGCATATCGTTTAAAATGGCTGATGGGCGCATTTGCGGTGGTAGTGATTGGACTTGTGGTGGCTAATGTGAGCGCAAAAAAGAATGCAAATGGCTGGGGTGCGATGCAATATCCACAGTTATTATTGGGTATGTTGGGTATATTTTTTTATGTGGGAGCAGAAGTTGCCATAGGAAGTAACCTGGGTGAATTATTAAGACAGCCAGCTTTTGGAGGACATTCTGCATCAGAAGCCACTCCTTACATTGGCATGTATTGGGGTAGTCTTATGATTGGCAGGTGGACGGGCGCTATCAGTGCATTCAATTTGTCTGATAAAACAAAAATGATTTTAAAGTTTGTTGTACCACTGGCCGCATTTGTTATATTAATTGTAATAAACACGCTGGCTAAATATCCGATGGGTGATTTATATGCATATGTTGTATGCGTATTAATTCAAATTGCGGCTTTCTATTATACCAAAGATAAACCTGCAAGAACACTTTTAACATTCAGCCTGCTTGGCGTAGCTGCCATGGTTATTGGGTTAATGACTACCGGCACCATTTCCATCTATGCGTTTTTAAGTGGTGGGCTTGTTTGTTCTATTATGTGGCCATCTATTTTCAGTTTGTCAATTGCCGGATTAGGAAAGTATACTACACAGGGTTCCGCCTTTTTAATTATGATGATACTGGGTGGAGGAATTATACCACCAATACAGGGTAAACTTGCCGACGTAATAGGTATTCACCAGTCTTACTGGATTGCTGCCCTGTGTTTTGGTTATCTGGCCTTTTTTGGTTTTGCAGTAAAAGGAATCCTATCGAAGCAGGGTATTAATTACGATACAGAGATAGCGGGCGGCGGACATTAATTATTAAAAAAATATTCTCAAGAAAACTGATCATGTCATCTTCAACATCATTACAACAACTGGTAATAGGGATAGATATTGGCGGCACCGGAACAAAATTTGGTATCGTAGACAGGGATGGCAATGTGCTTTTTTCCAGTGAAATATCAACAAAAAAACATGCTACGGTAGAAAGTTTTATTGATGAGCTGCACGATGCCATGTATGTACTTATTCAGAAAGCAGGCGGCAGCGGAAGAATAAAAGGTATTGGTGTAGGCGCACCCAACGGTAATTATTATACAGGTACTATAGAGTATGCGCCTAATTTGCCATGGAAAGGAATTATACCATTGGCTAAATTGCTGGAAGATAAATTTAAATTACCCACCACCCTTACCAACGATGCCAATGCTGCAGCTATTGGTGAAATGACTTACGGCGCGGCCAAAGGCATGAAAGATTTTATCATGATTACCCTGGGTACCGGGGTAGGCAGCGGTATAGTGGCCAACGGTCAGCTTATATACGGGCATGATGGTTTTGCAGGTGAAATTGGGCATACAATTATTATACCGGATGGACGGCTGCACCCCGGAACAGGCAAACTCGGTTCACTGGAAAGTTATGCATCGGCTACTGGTGTACGTTATACGGCACTTGAGCTGCTGGAAAAAACAAATGAAGAAAGTATACTGCGCGATGTTCCGGCAGGGGAAATGGATTCAAAAAAAGTATATGAAGCAGCTATAAAAGGAGATAAGTTAGCCAAAGAAATATATGAATTTACAGGAAGGATACTGGGTATTGCCATGGCAAATGCTGTCATGTTCAGCAGTCCGGAAGCTATTATATTGTTTGGTGGATTAACAAAGGCAGGCGATCTTATTTTAAAGCCTGCCCGCGAGCACATGGAGGCCAATCTTATACAGATTTTTCAGAACAAAGTAAAGATACTTATCAGTCATTTAAAAGAATCGGATGCTGCTATTCTGGGCGCCAGTGCGCTGGTATGGGAAATGAAATCTCAATTATAATGAAATGATAAGCAGGTTCTTTATACATTACCTTTCATCACCCGTTTTGCTGGCAGAAATTATTTTCATTTTATGCGGCAAACAACAGAACGTTATCCCCTCCGCTGGCCCAATTACTGGTATGGTTACCGCACAATGGCTTCATTAAAAACAAAATAAATTTTTAATGCAGCCAATATTTTTTCCGGCATATTCATACCTGGCAACTTTAAAGTAAATGCATTCAGAAAGAAATACTAATCTGTGATGCAGTTCCGGGCAAATCTGTTTTAATGCGATAAAATATTCTGGCAACCGCTTTATTTTTAATCCACGCTTTCAAAACCATTGAATAGCTTTTAAGTAATAAAAAGGAAATAAAAGCAAAAAATATTAATTTGCGCTTATATAAAAT
>JBDSOC010000117.1:0-26489 GCA_039915085.1 Chitinophagaceae bacterium | reverse complement strand
TTGATAGCAGCAATAAAAAAAGTACACGAGGCGCAGCATTTACCATTGGCAGAACAGTTTCAGATGCTGTTAAAACAAATACTGGATAAAAATGCCGGGTTTAATAAAATTGCTGTCCCAACTGCGGGGGGCTTTGAACTGATACCTGCGGAACAAGTGATATACTGCGAAGCAAAAGATAACTATACACATTTTATACTGGCGAATAAAACTAAAATAGTAGCCTGCCGTACTTTAAAAGAAATAGAAATTCAACTGGCAGACTTTCCTTTTTTTCTGCGGGTACATAATTCTTACATGGTTAATTTGAATGAAGTAAAAAAATACGTCCGCGGCGAAGGCGGACATCTTATTATGAGTGATGCATCCAGCATAAATGTTTCACGAACCCGGAAGGATGCGTTGCTGAAACGTTTCTAAACTTCTTTTATTCCGCAGGCCACTGCCTTATTCAGTCAGATACTCAGTTACACTTCCCTTGCCAGTTCGTGGCACCTACCTTTAAATAGTTAATCAATATTGCTATTAACTGTAGCTATCACTGTATTAAACCATTATGGTAGCCGCTCATTCGTGGCATGTCTGATATTAAATTATAATCATTTAAACTAAATTTTTAAAAATGAAAAAATTAAACACCCGGGTAACCGGGATGATAATGGGTTTTGTTGTAATCGCATTTATATTGAATAGTTGTACAAAGGATCAGCTAAAAGACCCGGAATATAACCTGGATGTATTACTATCGGGTGGAAAGAGCCAGGGATATCTTAAGTTCCGGCAGAATGCGGATGCAGCAAAAATTATTGACCTTGACATAAAAGTTAGCCACCTCACTCCAAACCACGACTACCTGTTGCAACGCGCTGTAGATTCTGCTGATAATAATTGTACCAGTACTGCATGGCTTACTCTCGGTAAGGGATTAACACCCCAGTCTATTAAAACAGATAATGCAGGCAATGGTGAAGAAGCCCTGTGGCGTGATGTAACAGCTCTTCCAACAGGAGCAAAATATGATATTCATTTCCAGGTAATAGATGCAGTAAGCCTTGAGGTGGTTTTAACGAGTAGTTGTTACCAGTACACAATAAGATAACCAGATCATACATCCTGATCTCCATTTTGGGAGCAATAAAGAAAGCTGTGAGTATTACCTGGCAGCTTTCTTTATTGCGCCAATGAAATATTGATTTTGATGCCACCTTTTGTATTGGTGATAGGTGCAGATGTTGAAATTTTTGGTTCTGTTCTGCGCTGATCAAAATACAGGATTATTTTTACGCGGTTGTTCAGCACGTAATCAATACTGGGTGATATGGTGATCACTTTTTGCCCGGCTGTAGGCAAAACAGTTGACTGGTCCAAACGGCTGTTGGAAGTTATGTCATCGCGTATGCTGAAGTCTAATGTAAATGTAATATCGTTATCTAATTTCTTTGTATCCTTTTTGGTAAATGGAACTTTAAAAGGTAAAGGGAAGCCTTTCTTTCTCCACCTGCCGCCGAACGTAAATTCAGTAGAACGCGATTCACTCAACTGGAAATCTACCAGGCTTAAACTCAGCTGACGCGATTTTTTGTATTCAAACCGGGCGCCCATCTGGTTGGTAAGCTGCATATCCAGATCTATAAACGGCGCAAATGCCTCAGAGATGGTAATATTAGGCACTAAGAAATAAGGAATAAAATTACCTGTTAGTGTATCAATAAACCCGGGATAACTTTGTCTCAGCGGATCCTGGTACAATAGCGCAGAATTAAAACTATTCATACTCAATGTACTGTTGTAGGCATGTGTAACGGTAAAATTGCTGAATATTTTTTCCATACCCGGAATTCTTGTTAAACCATTATACGATATACGCCAGTTAGGCAATGGTTTAATACCACTGAAAGGATTGGAACTGATATTGGCATTGTCCTGTTTTATTAAAGCAACACTATTGGGATCTTTTCCTGTATATGCTGCAAGAAAAGCAGGTATCAGTACATCCTGTGCATATTTGCCATAACCTTTATAATAGCCGTCTGCATCTTGTATGGGGTTACCGCCGGCATCTTTGGAATAAGGATTTAGCTTTGCCAGGCGTTCTGATAAAACCGCACGGTAATTCTGAAATTTAAGAAAAGTACCGGAGACTTCATCAGGACTTACTTTGCTGAACAATGTCTTAAATGAAATATAACTAACACTAAAACTGCCCGATGAATATGGACTCAGGCGGTTGAAATTTCCATTGCCGGTAGCCGTTGTGTCTTTGTATAATTCAGAATATGTTTTGCCAAATGTCTTGTCTATATTAATATCAATAGTAAGATCCCGCACTGGTACCAGCTGCGCATTAATTTTAAAACTCTGGTTATAATCCTGCCTGTTCAGATTATTAAGCAAGGGATTATGTGTAAAGAAACCTTTATTGGCAAACTTATTAATATAATTGGTATCCGGCTGGCGTCCCATTACAAAATCAAACCCGGGAGCCATGGTTCTCCAGTTCATACCAAGTATTTTGGTACTATCTGTATAACCGGCCAGGCTGGTAGTACCAGTAGAGCTGTAATTGATGCTCATTCTTTTTATAGAAGTAAGTAACCTGGCAAAAACTTTTACGGCCGTGCTTATTTCAGGAAGCGCATTGGGATCTTTTATTTTGCGTTCTTTTTGCTTTTTACCTTTTATGTTTGTTGAATCCAATGAATTTTTTGTTATTGGTACTGTTGGTACAGGCACTGCTTTTGGTGCATCCCAGTCAACCGCCCTTAAGAAACGGCTCTTTTGGTACAGCTTGGTAAAGTCTAATTCAGCAGTCGCATTTTTATCCTGTGAATTATTTAAGAAATTACCCAGGCTCCTGGCAACAGTATCCAGTGATGAAGCCAGCCAGCCATATTTGGCAATATATCCTACACGCACCGTTGTCCAGTCCAGCAGCGGCACTTTACTGGTAGGCAAAGCATAGCTAAAAGTAGCCTGGTGCTGGTAAGAAACATTTCTGCCGCCTTTTAAAAAATTATTCCACATCTGCCGTTTTTCGAAACTGCTCAGTCTGCCGGGCGCCTCATCTACACGTGCAAAATTGGTGGCAGTAAAATCAAGATTCAGTGACCTGGTGAAATCCCAGCGGAGTGTATAATAGCGATCGAACGTAAAATATTTATTATAAGTTTCCGGCAGTACATTCTTAGGACCGCCCACATTGCGCGGACGAAACGCACCAAACTGCCGCTTTGCATCTCCCCGGAAACTTAGTATGGAAGGCATTGGGCTGAAATTGAAATCTTTTAAAAATTTAAACCACGGGCTTTTTGATTTAATGAAATTTTTAAAAGGTTCAATATATTTCGGATTGGTAGAATAATTGTAGCCCAGCCCACCACGATGTACAATCAACTGATCACTTTCAATTAAAGGATTATGGTGTTCCTGTCTTGTATATGAATAACTGAGATCTATATTTTCTATGCTCCACAACCTTTGTTTCTTACCAGTAGTATTATTCTTTTTTACATTGGTAAAATTGATTGTGCGTATTGTAGTAAGATCTACCGCATCATTTTTTATTGAATCTTTATTAGGGCCGGCTGCTTTTATTTTGTCTTTTAATTTTATATCAAGATCATACGGATCAAATTCCGGTGTACTGAGCGTTTGCGAATAGCTGGCATACATAGGAATGGAAATTCCTGCTTTCTGCGGAAAGAATTTTCCAAGTTCAAGATTGGTTGCTGCATCAAACTGCGTGAGGTTGTCTTTTGCACGTTCATTAACCCGCTGATCCAGGTTGCCAAAACCAACACCTTTAAAACTTCCTGAAAGTGTAAGTGTACCCAAATCTGCCAGCTTAATATCAACCCTGCCCAATGCAGCCAGGCCTCCTTTCTCATTCAGATCAGATAAACGCAATTCATTAAACCATACTTCTGTACACAATGGTTCCTGCCCGATATTTTGAACACCTAAAAACATACCGCGCACTTCACCAAGGTTAGGATTACCCAGGATGGCATAACTCTTTCCATCCGCATCAGTTTCCCTGTAATAGTTTGTGGGCAGACTGGCGTTATTACGTGTTACTTTCAATTGTATCAAACGTTGAAGGCTAAGCGCCAGTTCATTTTGGTCGGGCCATATCAGTGCCGGATCGGTTGCGTTGTAAGATGTTTTTGTCAGCGGTATTTTTATTTCGTAATAGTTACTTACAAAATCACTGCCCAGCCTTATAACTGCAACCAGTGCGCCGGGCTTCAGCGGGTCAATGGCACCCCGGCCTTCTGCATGTATAAACATAGAAAGTGTACCGTACTGGCGCAGATCAAGATTGAATGTTTTGAAAACGCCCCTTGCATCACTTTTTTGCAGGTTACAGATTTGCAGGCTCATGCTCTGCTCATTCTGAAAAAGGTTAACATTGTTATTGCTGAGTAATTGCTGACGCTCTATGCCGGGCGGCGTAACATAAGGTACCGGTGTACGTTTGCTGTTTTCTTCAATATTAACGGCCAGCACATTAAATTCAGTACCTGAATTAACTGGCACGTTGGTATAATTACCTGTTGTATCAACATTAAATGTAAAGTTCCTCCACTGGTTACGTACCAGTTCAAACTGCGCAAAACGGCAGACCAGTGAGTCTTCAAAACCGGTCATGAACATACGTATAAAACGTATGGACTTAAAGTCAGGAATATTACCCACCTTCTTTTCATATTCTTGTATTGGCACCCGGAACAGGTACCAGTTTTCAGCTTTACCTCCGGGAATATTAGGCGTGAACGAACGTTTATCAGTAATAAAATTCTGGCCCACCGTAAACTGACCGGGCGCCAGGTTTATTTTATACTGAAAATATTCTTCGAGTTCGTTCAGTGTGTTATCCCGGTTTAAATCTTCCTGGTCCGGATACAAAGTAGCAGCAGTAGTAATAGTAGCACCGGCATCTGCAATCGGGGAGTTGCCCTGTGGATTATTAATTTGTTTATAGCGTGCAAGTATATTCGATTGCTGGGCATCGTATGCAGCATCGCGGTAATTTTTAAAATTATCAGTTGAAGGATCTGATTGTACCTGCTGAAAAGCGGGTGAGCCCGTGCCCAGGATATTTCCCGCCTGCGTAAGGTAAGCGCTGAATTTTGCTTTTTCAGCATCGTCTCCCAATCCGTCAAAACCAATATCCTGGAAGGGTCTGTCGGCCGGATCATTACTGAAAGCAGAAGTAACCTGCAGCGGATTGGCAGGTACATTGCCCCATACAGAGCTATTGTCTACTGCGGCATTGCCATTTGCCCCGGGTAATCCGTTCTCAAACTGTCTTCTTCCATCGCGCAGCACGTCTTCAGAAATATTACCAAGATTTATATAAAACTGGCCACCGGTGCTGGCGGGTTTCATTAAGAAAGGATCCTGCATCCAGAATTCAATGTATTCAACATTACTGGTTTCAAAATCGGTTTGATCGATGGCACGCATGATACCGCCCCAGCGTGTTTTAGGATTTTGTAATTTACCATCAGGTGCAATGCTGCCCGTACGTGCATCAAAATTATAGGGGCCTCTTTCTGTTGGATAAAATGCCAGATCAAAAGTTACCAATTGTGCCTGGCCGTAATCCACCGATTTAGTAGGATAGATCTCCTGCTGGTTAATAGCACGAATGCGCGGGTCAGAAAAATCCTGGTAACCTTTTACCGGGTTATTGGTTCCTTTTGCATCCTGTAAATTGGGTTCTATATTATACCATGCCAGCTTGGCGCGGTTATAACCATAAGATAGATCATTTGTTAAAGCAGATTCTGCAAACAAACCATTGTTTTGCGGCGTTGATGCAAGTGTCCAGCTGATAAGCGGGAAGCGTAAATCAATATTACTGGTAGCGCCTTCAAAGTCGTCAATATAAATTGAACCGCTGGTACCCTTACCTATCTGTGGCGGGTGCCCTGGTTTCAATGCAGCCATTTCTCCATAGGCCTGTATGGTACTCATTTCGGTTGTATGATAACCGGGCAATTTATCTAACCACCGGGTAAGCCTGGGAAACTCTGAACGGTAATTAAAATCCAGTCCATACATCGTGTTTCGTATCGGGTCTCCATCACTCGTGCTTACTTTACTGAAATAAGGCCGTTCACCCATTCTTACCAATTGCCCGCCGATACTAAAAGATTTTTTTGCGGTATTAATAAGCTGGTAGTCAAGCCGCGTAGCAAAATAATTCCGCGTTTGCAATCCAAAGCCGGCATTGTTTTCAAACTGCACATTTACGGGCACACCAGAATTAACAATGGCCTGGTTTAAAATTCTCACGGTACCCAATCCGTAATCAACAGAGTAATCAATCCCCTCTTTTAAAACTGTTCCGCCGGCACTAACGCTTACGGACCCCTGCGGTACATTGAATGCACCCAGCGATATTTCTGAAGCGGAGCTGCCTTTTGCTTTACCGCTTATGATAAACCTGTCGAGGTTGGCATAAGTTTTTGCAATTTCCTTAATGGTATCATACAGTGGGTAATAGACATACTGATCTATGGTGGATTGCGGGCTGCCATTAAAAGCCCTTTGTTGCAAATCCCGCCCAAAAGGTTCCAGCAATGGAAATACTATTCTTGCCTGTTGAGAAAAAATCGTTCGCCCTTCTATGTAATCAAATATGCCATCCGGTTGGGGGTCGTTCCTGGTATTAAGCGTATCCAGCCGTAATATCTGTAATAAGGGTACGCCTGCCCTTGGGCCTTCGGGTAAATAGCGTTTGCTGCCCAGGCTGGGTTGTTCATACAATACATTCAACATGAAATCTGTAGCCTGTACACCGCTTAGATAACTGCCATCTTTTGTTTTTAATACATATACATTCTTCATCATTAAATCCCATAATGGCAGGTTGGGACGTTGCGAAGTAGCTTTTAATAATTTCAGAAACAATACTTTTTGGTTACCTGTTTTTGCCGCGGTAGTATCAGGTGGTATATCCTGTGAAAATTCACCTACCTGTTTTATTTGCCCGTTATAGCTGTACCGGAAAGCAACACCCAGCACTTCATCAGACTGTAATGGCTGGCTTAATGAAAGATAGCCTACCTGGGGATCGTAATAATAATCAGCAGGCGTAAGTTTCCTGGCAAATGTTTTTTCAAAATCCTGTACGGGAGAAAGCCCCAATGCGTTCAGTCTTGATGTTACAAAAGAAGAACTGCGGCTGCTGGGATCATTAATAATACTGCGGTAAAGTGTATTTACATCATTATCCGGAAGGCCGAAGGGTAAGCGCTTATAAGGCTGAATACCCGGATTAAAAGCCGAATCTTCACCAAGATCCATCAGGCCAACAATATCCCTTGCCTCCGTGGTAGATCCATTCCGGTTGGTTACCCATACTTCCATTTGCAGGATCTGCACTTTTGAAATTACAGCCGGAAGGTTGGCCAGTACGCTGTTATAATTTTTTCTGAAATATTGTGCCAGCAAAAAATGCCTGTTCTCTTCATAGTCATCTGCCTTGAATTCAAAAAGGTTGGAAGCGGAACCACCCTGCAATCCCAGTGACTGCCGTTGTGAACGCTGGTTGGCAAGCACGGTGGTAACACTCAGTTTACCAAATTGCAATTGTGCCTTGATACCAAACAATTGTTGCGCACCCTGGATTAAGGTTCCTTTTGTGGAGAAGGATACATTCCCTGCTTCAATCCGTTTAATAATTTCGTCATTAGTGCCGCTGTAATCTAATTTCAACTGATTTTCAAAATCAAAAGTGGCCTGGGTATTATAACTGATGGGCAGGCGCATCTTATCGCCAATATTCGCTATTACGCTCAGGTTTGCGTTCATATCAAAATCAAAGCCGCCGCTTTTACGGGCACGTTCCGGCAATGTGGGGTTTTTGATATTCTGGCCCTGGTACCCTGCTATAATATCAACACTGCCTTGTGGCTTAATTTCTATTTTCCCATTTCCAAATATGCGGTTGAATAAATTGTCGCCAACGCTGAGTTTGGGCCTAAGCATTTTTTTGTTGAGTCCGCTCAGCACATTGGAACGTTTTTTAAAATAGTCATTCTCATCCTGTTTAGCGCGAAGTCGGACGTATTCGTCAAAAGTGAGGTAGGTTGGTTTACGGTAATAGGAATTGCCTATTTTTTCAACAATATAGTATTGCTTTGTTTTGGGATCGTACTCAATGGAATCTTTAATATTTGCCGGGTCTTTTAAATCAAGGGAAGTTCTTCCGGGATTTGACAGCTTGTCGCCTCTTCTGTCGGTGATGGGATATTTGAGTGAATCTCCCGGTTTGGTTTGAGCAATAGTAGACAGGTTACTGCCTAACAGAAGCGTTAGCAAAGCAGTAAGTGTGGTTACGTTGACCTTTAGTATTGAACGAAATAAAACAACCAAAACTTTGAAAGCGAAATTAGTTAGGTAGAAATCGGGTCAATAGGCTTATAAAATTTTCAATGCTTTTTTGATGATATCTTCTATTTTTTCACCGGCCGGGGAAGCGGATGCTACTTTTTTTACTGCCTGTTCGGCAGCTTGTCTTCCAATACCCAAAGCCAGTAGTGCCTCTAACGCATCCTGTTCTAAAGTATTGTTTACCAATGCAGCTATATTTAATTCATTTACTTGCTTGCTTAATTTATCCTTTAATTCCAGTACTACGCGTTCAGCTGTTTTTTTACCTATGCCTTTAATGCTTTCCAGTAATTTTACATTGCCCTGAACAATGGCGCGGCTGATTTCATCTGGTTTCATAGATGACAGCATTATCCGGGCCGTTGCTGCGCCTATTCCATTAACTGCAATCAATTGCGTAAATAGCTCTTTTTCTTTTAAGTCGGAGAAGCCATATAGTACATGAGCATCCTCACGTATGTGCAAATAGGTGTGCAACAACCCATTTGTAAGATTTTGTATACTGGAATAAGTGTTAAGGCTTATCTGTACTTCATACCCAACCCCGTTTACATCTACCAACACAACAGCAGGTGTTTTTTGTACAAAATTGCCTTTTACGAATGCAATCATGGCAGCGAAAATAACATGAAAACCAATGTGAAAATGTGGTAAATATGGAAATGTGAAAATGAGCAGCCAACAAAAGGCTGGTACCAATTCAATTTTACTATTTTAAGTAAAGTAATTTTCACATTCCTTACATTTTCCTATTTCTCACATTCTTCTTCATTTTCACATTCCTGTATTTCCTACTTTTACCGAAATTAGATGTCATTTTATGAATCAACCAATTACGGCTGCTATCACTGCAATAGGCGGGTATGTGCCTGAAGATAAACTTACCAATTTTGACCTTGAGAAAATGGTAGACACTACGGATGAATGGATAAGAACCCGTACTGGTATTATTGAACGCAGAATTTTAAAAGGAGAAGGAAAAGGCACTTCGGACCTGGCAGTGCCTGCAGTGATTGAGCTTTGTAAGAAAAGGGGCATTAATGTTACTGAAATTGATTGCATGATTGTAGCCACGGTTACACCAGATATGGTTTTTCCGGCTACTGCCAATATTATTTGCGATAAAGTGGGCGCTGTAAATGCATGGGGTTTTGATATGGGTGCGGCCTGTTCAGGTTTTTTATATGCTGTTACTGCAGGGGCCAGTTTTATAGAAAGCGGGCGCTACAAAAAAGTGGTGGTGGTAGGGGCTGATAAAATGAGCGCTATTGTGGATTATTCAGATCGCAATACCTGTATACTTTTTGGTGATGGCGCAGGCGCAGTGTTGCTGGAGCCCAATACAGAAGGTTTTGGTATAAAAGATAGTATTTTAAAAAGTGATGGCAGCGGAAGAAACTACCTGCACATGAAAGCGGGTGGTTCATTAAAACCTGCATCTATAGAAACGGTAACTAAAAAAGAGCATTATGCTTACCAGGAAGGACAAGCCGTTTTTAAATTTGCAGTAAAAGGCATGGCAGATGTAACAGCTG
This sequence comes from Chitinophagaceae bacterium, assembly GCA_039915085.1. Lineage (GTDB taxonomy): Bacteria > Bacteroidota > Bacteroidia > Chitinophagales > Chitinophagaceae > JACMLD01. Next base: position 16,548 of record JBDSOC010000117.1, on the reverse strand, counting down.
AACTGTTGCATCGCAATAACATGACCGGCGATGATATTGCCTGGCTGGCGCCGCACCAGGCCAATATGCGCATAATTGATGCTACCGCCAGCCGCATAGGCCTTTCAAAAGAAAAAGTGATGATTAATATACAGCGCTATGGTAATACAACTGCGGCCACTATTCCACTTTGTTTATGGGATTGGGAAAAGCAATTAAACAAAGGCGATAATATTGTTATGGCAGCTTTTGGCGGGGGTTTCACCTGGGGGGCTACATTAATGAAATGGGCGTATTGAAAGCAATGTGAAAATGCGGTGATGAATGTGGATACCTACCCCCCAAAAACATTTGCAAATTTAATTTTGACTGTTTTGCTGGCAGAATTAGCACATTAGCAGATCCTCACATTATTTGTTATTCATTTCCACATTCTTCACATTCATATTTACATATTCTTAACTGATGACCAATAAAGATTTTCCATTAACTGGTTTTACCTCTATAGCATTGCATGCCGGGCATGATGATGATCCACGGGCTTCTCATATTACACCCATTTATGCCACTTCTACTTTTACTTTTGATAATGCTGAACAGGGCATGCGCAGGTTTGCCGGCCAGGAAGAAGGCTATATTTATACAAGATGGGGTAATCCTAATTTTACCGAAGCCGAAAAAACCATTTGTGCTTTTGAAGCTTTTGGTATTGCAGACAGTAAAGGTGCGCCTTTGCAGTTAAAGGCTTTTTTGCATGCAAGCGGACAAGCGGCCATGACAACTTTGTTTCTTGCCAGCCTTAAACAGGGAGATAAAATTTTATCTCATTATTCTTTATATGGCGGCACGCATGAATTGCTGCATAAGGTGTTACCGCCCCTGGGCATTGACGTTATAATTGCAGATCTGCGCGATTTGAATGCCACGGAAACTGCCATTAAAAATAATCCTGGTCTCAGGTGGATGCACCTGGAAACACCCGCCAATCCTACCATTCAATGTGTGGATATTGAAGCACTGACCAAACTGGCAAGGCAGTACGGTATGGGTATATCTGTTGACAATACTTTTGCTACCCCTTACCTGCAGCAGCCTTTCCGTTACGGGGTCGATTTTGTTTTTCATTCCACTACCAAGTTTTTAAACGGGCACGGTACATCCATCGGTGGTGTATTAATAGGCAGGGATATTGAACTGATGAATACCAAATTTACCAAATGGCACCGCTTGCTGGGTGGCAATTCAAATGCATTTGATGCATATTTACTTTCACTGGGAATGAAAACACTTGAATTGCGTATGGAAAGACATTGCCACAATGCCATGGAAGCAGCGCATTATTTAAATGACCACAACAGCATTGCCAAAGTAAATTATACGGGCCTGACTGATCATCCTGATTATTATACATGCGCAAAGCAAATGCGCCATCCCGGTGCTATGATGAGTGTTGAATTAAAAGGCGGACTGGAAGCAGGAAAGAAATTTATTGATAAACTGAAAATGTGTACCAGGGCCGTTTCACTGGGCACCGCAGATACGTTGATTTCTCATCCTGCAAGTATGTCTCATTTTGGCGTAACAAAAGGAGAAAGAGAAAAATTTGGTATTACTGATGGATTGATACGCATGAGTATTGGTATTGAAAATATACAGGATATTCTGGCAGATATGGAACAGGCGTTGGCAGATTAAGAGTGAAGAGTGAAGAGATGTACACCGTACAATTTACAATATTGATGCTGTTTACAATATTATTGGTGCTGTGATTTTTTAAGGCCTGAAAGGCCGCAATATGTTAGCACCGGGCAAAGCCCGGTAGATAAAATGGTTATGGCATAGCCCTGAAAGGGCGCAACATGAATAGCCCGAAAAATAAAAACTCCCTCACAAATGATAAGTGAGGGAGTTTTTTTATAAGCAAGCATCGCTGAGACCGTGCAAGCACATTTGCAATGAAAATTATTGAATAACCGGGGCGGCGGCCAAAATTTCTGCAGCAACACAACCGGCATATTTTTGAAAATTATTTATAAACTGCCTGGCAAGATTTTTTGCTGTTGTATCATAGGCGGCTTTATCTGTCCATGTATTTCGTGGGTTTAATATTTCTGTGGGCACGCCCATGCAACCAGCAGGTATCATCACCCTAAAAACAGGGTGCATTTCAAAATCAACCCCGGTTAATTTTCCTTCCAGCGCAGCTGTAATAATAGCCCTGGTATAACTGAGTTTCATGCGGGTACCGGTACCATAAGCTCCACCGCTCCAACCGGTATTTATCATCCATACATTCACTTTATGCATGCGGATCTTTTCGCCGAGCATTGTAGCATACCTGGCAGGATGAAGTGGTAAAAAAGGCGCACCAAAACATGCACTAAAAGTAGACTTTGGCTCTGTAATACCCGTTTCAGTGCCTGCAACCTTGGCTGTATAGCCAGAAATAAAATGGTACATGGCCTGTTCCGGCGTGAGTTTGGCAACCGGTGGCAGTACGCCGTATGCATCGCAGGTAAGAAAGAAAATATTAGCAGGTATATTTCCAACAGATGGTTCAATTGCATTACTGATAAAATGCAGCGGGTAAGAAACGCGTGTATTTTCGGTAATTGCTTTGCTGCTGAAATCAATTTTATTGGTTACCGGGAAAAAGCTGGTGTTTTCTACCAGCGCACCCGGACGTATCGCGTTAAAAATTTCAGGTTCTTTTTCTTCGCTTAAGTCTATGGTCTTTGCATAACAACCACCCTCAAAATTAAAAATGCTATCTGTTGTCCATCCATGTTCATCATCTCCAATCAGTTTGCGTTTACGATCGGCACTTAAAGTGGTTTTGCCGGTACCACTCAATCCAAAGAACAGTGCGGTATCACCATCCTGCCCCATATTTGCAGCGCAATGCATGCTCAATACGTTTTTATTTTGTGGCAGTATATAATTTAGCACAGAAAATATACCTTTTTTGGTTTCACCTGTGTAACCCGTACCTGCTATTAAAATGGTTTTGTGTTTAAATGAGATAACGGCCGCATTTTGCTGGCGGGTACCACATTGTACAGGATCTAATTTTAAATCCGGTGCAGAAAGAATGGTCCATTCCGGGGTGAAGTTTTCCAAATCTTTTTCAGCAGGGCGGAGAAACATATTATAAGCGAATAGGTTGATCCAGGGTTTTTCATTTACTATGCGTATGCTTATCCGGTACCGGTTGTCTGCGCATGCATAGCAGTCACGCACCCATATTTCTTCTTTTTCTGCCAGGTATGCCTTTATTTTTTTCTGGATGATAAGGAAATATTTTTCATCCATGGGTATATTAAAATCGTTCCAGTAAACAGTATCCGCAGTAATATCATCTTTTATTATAAACCTGTCTTTCGGACTTCTGCCGGTAAAATCCCCGGTATTGATAACAAGCGCACCCGAATTGCTTAACAATCCTTCCCCGCTGCAAATACTGTCTTCAATTAGCTCTTCCGGAGAAAGCTGGTAACGAATATTATTTATTACGGGAAGACCAAAGCCGGTAATGGGAGATGAGGGAAAGGAGGTTAATACTGACATGATAATACAAACGTTTGTTAGTTTACAAAGATATAGCTCCACAGCAATTCACATAACAAAAGAGAGAGGTCCTCCTTGCATATCAACTTACAATTAAGGAGTTAATCAATTAAAAAATGCCTTTTTTTGCCATTATGTTGTATGATTTTTAATAATTTTTATAAATATTAGATGTTTTCTAATTTTATTTTTCCCTGATAGCGCCCATTTTTAAGATCCAATTAATAGATGGGGCTTTTTTTTGATAAGGCAAATACTATTTCTTTTAAAGGAAAAATTATATAAATGAATTGCATTCAAAAACGGGTACAGGATCTCTTTTACAAATATTTACCAGGTTTCATATTAACGCGTATAAAGAAAAGCAGGATCAGCATAAATTATACATATCGGGATTGAATCCATAATTTTATGGCCGCTTCAAAAAATAAATACACCTGAATGAAATACCTGCCATTAAACGCTGAAATATTTATACAAAACCGTAAACGTTTTACGGAGAAAATGGAAAAAAATGCCATCGCCATTTTTAACAGTAATGATGAGTTACCGTCTAACGGTGACGCACTACTTAAATTTAAGCAGAATTCCGATCTCTATTGGTTAACGGGTATTGAGCAGGAAGATACCATGCTGGTACTTTTTCCTGATAATCCCGATAAAAAATACCGCGAAATACTGGTATTGGTAAGGCCCAATGAATTAAAAGAGAAATGGGACGGCAGGCGGCACCGCGCAGCAGAAGCAAAAGCCATCAGCGGCGCAGCAGCCGTAGTTTGGCTGGATAGTTTAGATGGATTGTTGCAGCAATGGATACACCTGGCGGATACTATTTACCTCAACACCAATGAAAACGACAGAAAGGCCAATCTTGTAACGGTACGTGATTACCGTTATGCACAGGAAATAAAACAGCGTTACCCTTTGCATCAGTACAGGCGCAGCGCAAAAATTCTGAAAGATGTAAGGGCAGTTAAAACCGCGCTGGAAGTTGAAGTGATGCAAAAAGCAATGGATATTACAGGTACCGCTTTCAGGCACCTCCTGAAATTTATTAAGCCCGGTGTTATGGAGTATGAAATTGAAGCAGAAATATTTCATTCTTTTTTATCACAACGTGCCACCGGACCCGCTTACAGTTCTATTATAGCCAGTGGCGACAGGGCAAGAACATTGCATTATGTAAGCAATAACCAGGAATGTAAGGACGGAGAATTGATATTGATGGATTTCGGCGCTGAGTACGGCGGTTATAATGCAGATCTTACCAGGACGGTGCCCGTTAATGGTAAGTTTACACGCAGACAAAAAACAGTATACAATGCCTGTCTTGATTTACATAACTATGCAAAGAGTTTATTAAAACCCGGTATAACCATTCTTGATTACCATGATAAAGTCGGTGAGCACGCCACGCAGCTTTTTTTAAAAATAGGATTGCTGAAAAAAACAGACGTAAAGAATGAAGATCCTGAAAACAGGGCTTACCGGAAATATTTATACCATGGTATATCTCACCACCTGGGCATAGATGTGCATGACCTCGGTACCAAAACAGAACCCATAAAAGCAGGCATGGTACTCACCGTAGAACCAGGTATTTATATTGAACAGGAAAATATGGGCGTACGTATTGAAAACAATGTCTGGATTACCCGGAATGGAAACAAAGATTTAATGGCCAGCATTCCCATTACGGCAGAAGAGATAGAAACCCTGATGAAAAAATAAATACTGAAACAAAAACAAATAAGCATCCCTGTTACTGCGTTAAGAGATTATATATTTGATAATTGTCCCGGTTAATTATGAAAAAAATCCCAAATTTTTTTACGCTGCTTAATTTATTGTTTGGTTGCTGTGCAATTGTATTTGCTTTGCAAACAGAACAGATCACTATTATTCAGGCCGATGATTCCTCTACCAGTTTTAGTGTGCCCGAACGCTTATATTATGCTGCAATCTGTATTGCCATCTCGGCTTTTATTGATTTCCTGGATGGATTTCTTGCGCGGCTTTTACATGCCTGCGGCGAAATGGGCAAGCAGCTGGATTCTTTAAGTGATATTGTAAGTTTTGGTGTGGCACCTGCTGTTATTCTTTTTCAGTTCCTGCGCTTGTCTTATATGCAGCAGCAAAACGGACTCGAAATAAATATTGGCTGGCTGTTACCTGCGTTCCTGTTTGCCTGTGCCGGTGCCTACCGTCTCGCCAGGTTCAATATAGATAACACGCAGACTTATGGTTTTAAAGGTGTACCCATACCTGCTGCCGGGCTGGTGGTAGCTTCATTACCATTAATAGCTTTTTATAATTATTATGATGGTGCAGTAAACGCGCTGATTTTTAATAGATGGTTTTTGTATGCAGTAACTGTTGTACTCAGCTATCTTATGATTAGTACTTTGCCAATTATGGGGATGAAATTCAAAGACTATTCGCTGCAGAATAATATGCCTAAACTTATACTGCTGGTCATTGCTGTTATAGCAGCTATTTTATTTAAATGGATGGCCGTACCGGTGGTCTTCATCGCCTACATTATCTTATCTTTGGCGCTCAAAAATAAAACTACATGACGTACACGGTACAGGTAAAAGTAATGCCACTAAAAGAATTGCTTGATCCGCAGGGAAAGGCAGTTATGGGAGGGTTAAACAATCTTGGATTGAACAATGTACAGGATGTGCGTATTGGAAAAAACATTACCCTGCTGATTGATGCCGCTACGCCGGATGCTGCAAAACAAATAGCTGAAGATGCAGCAAAGAAATTATTGGCCAACCCTGTAATGGAATATTTCGAAGTATCAGTTAACTAGTTGAATAGTTGATTGGTTGATTGGTTCGCCGGTTGATCAGTCGAAACTTTCAGTAACTGATCAACCAATCAACTGATCAACCACCCATGCTCTACATTGTTCCCACACCTATTGGCAATTTGAAGGATATAACACTCCGCGCCCTGGAGGTGTTAAAAACGGTTGATTTGATACTGGCAGAAGATACACGCACTTCGTCAAAATTGCTGAATCATTACCTGATAAATAAACCAGTCTCTCCTTATCACCAGCACAATGAACATAAAGTATTGCAGCACCTGGTAAATCAATTGCAGGAAGGAAAAAATATAGCCGTTATTACCGATGCAGGCATGCCTGGTATTTCTGATCCCGCTTTTTTACTGGTAAGGGAATGTATAAGAACCGGTGTAAAAGTTGAAAGTCTTCCTGGTGCCACTGCTTTTGTACCTGCATTGGTAAACAGTGGTATACCTGCCTCCCGCTTTTGCTTTGAAGGATTTCTTCCCTTAAAAAAAGGCAGGCAAACACTATTAAAACAGCTTGCCACTGAAGAACGCACCATGCTATTTTATGAATCCCCCGTAAGACTGGTAAAAACTTTAACTGATTTTATGGCATATTTTGGCGCGGGCCGTATGTGCTGTGTCAGCCGCGAACTTACTAAAATGTTTGAAGAAAACGCCAGGGGTACATTGCAGGAAGTATGTGATCATTTTAAACAAAAAGATGTTAAAGGAGAGATTGTAATTACAGTGGAAGGGGCACCCTGATGCTGTGGAATGTTTCTGCACCTGTGATTTCACAAAATCTAAACACTACGGGTGTGCAACTGGCTGTTATTGGCATGATATTTTTATATCCTCCCTGAATAAATTGTAAGGGTTATGAAAAAGATATGTTTATTAGCAGTGGCAATATTTTCTCTGTCAGTAATTAATAATACCCAGGCGCAAATACGTAAAGTGCCGGCAGAAGTTACAGAATCTTTTAAAGCAAAATATCCTGATACAAAAAATGTTGAATGGAAAGATAAACTCACCGGTTTCCAGGTTAATTACGAAATGAATGGGGTTAAATATGAATCGAAATTCAGCAACAAAGGAGAGTGGCAGCAAACTGAAAAAGACATTGCACAGGATGCGCTGCCGGTCAGTGTTAAAGATGGCTACAGTAAAAGCAAGTTTACAGACTGGGAGCTGAAATCTGTAACCTGTGTGGAAAGCAAGGATAATGGTATACAATACAGGCTGTTTATCCGGAAAAGCGGGATAGAAAAAAAATACCTGTATTTTGATAATGCAGGCAAGTTAGTAAAAGACGCCATTACAATATAAATATAACCTGAGCAGTTATAACGGCACCCTTTCTCTTTTGGGAAGGGGTGCTTTGTTATTTGAAGTTTATTTCCTTTTTAACCTTTGTATTCCTTTATTTACAGGAATTTTGTAGTTTTTAAAAATACCTATAATGATGCGATTTTGTTTTCTTGCCATTTGTTTTTTGCAATGTATAAATACTTTAGCCCAGTCAGGCCGGTGGCAACAGCATGTTAAATACACGATGGACGTGGATGCAGATGTGGTTGCAAACAAGTTTACAGGCAAACAAAAATTAGTGTATACCAATAATTCTCCCGATACGCTGTCAAAAGTATTTTATCATCTTTACTGGAATGCATTTCAGCCAAATAGTATGATGGACAACCGTAGCCGTGCATTGGGGCAGGTAATGGTAAACGGAAGCGCAGACTGGGATGGCCGTGTAAGAGACCGCATATTGAATTTAAAGCCCGGTGAAATTGGCTACCAGAAAGTGAAATGGATTAAAATGAATGGTGTACCACAATCTGTGAAGCTGCATGAAACCATTCTTGAAGTGATGCTTGATAAACCTGTTCTGCCAAAAACATCAGTAACATTTGATCTGGAATTTGAGGCGCAGGTACCTGTACAAATAAGAAGAAGCGGGCGTGACGATGCAGAAGGTGTGCGTTATAGTATGAGCCAGTGGTACCCTAAAATGTGCGAATACGATTACGAAGGATGGCATCCTACTCCTTATACAGGCAGGGAATTTTATGGTGTATGGGGAGATTATGATGTAACCATCAACATCGATAAAAAATACATTGTTGCTGCTACAGGTTACCTGCAAAATGCCAGCCAGTGCGGTTATGGATATGAAACACCGGGAACAAAAGTGATACAGCCTTCGGGCAAAACATTAAAATGGATTTTTACAGCACCCAATGTGCATGATTTTGTATGGGCCGCAGATCCTGAATATATACATATCAGCAAAACCGTGCGCGATGGGCTGGTACTTCATGCATTTTATAAAATAGTGCCGGAGCTTTTAACTGTGCAGTACAATAGCTTATCAGCCGATAAAAAACGGGAGTTTGGAAATAACGCCAATAATTTTGTTGCAAATTATATTGATGAATGGGAGACGATACTGGATAAATCTGCTAAAGTGCTGCCTTTTATTGAAAAGAATTTTGGAAAATATCCTTACAAACAATATTCGTTTATCCAAGGAGGTGATGGTGGAATGGAATACCCGATGGCCACATTATTAAAGGGAGCCGGAACGGATAATTTTTTTCATGAATGGATGCACAGCTGGTACCAGATGATGCTGGGGACCAATGAAAGTGAATATGCCTGGATGGATGAAGGTTTTACATCGTATGCAGAAGAACTGGTAACGGCAACTTATTATGGCAAATCACAGGCGCAACTGTACAGGGATGCGCTGCAGAGAAACCCCGGCGAAAAAAGTATTATTGATGCATTAAATATTATTCCTGAATACCATGGCAATGCATACCTGTCTTATTTTGCTCTGGTAAAAAGTGGCCTGGAAGAACCTATGACCACACACGCAGATCACTTCAATACAAACTATGCATATAAAAACGCGTCTTATGTAAAGGGCGAAGTTTTTATGGAACAGCTGGGATACATTGTGGGAGCTGCAACCAGGGACAAAATTTTACTGGATTATTACAACCACTGGCGTTACAGGCATCCTGATGTAAACGACTTTATACAGGTAGCTGAAAAAGCGAGCGGTATGAAATTAGACTGGTACAGAGAGTATTTTGTAAATACTACCAAAACGATTGATTATAGTATTGACAGTCTCTGGGAAGAGGGCGGCAAAACCAAAATCAGGCTGGCTAACAAAGGTAAAATGCCCATGCCCATAGATCTTCAGCTAACATTTAAAGATGGCAGCAAGGAACTCCATTATGTACCTATGGATTTGATGTTTGGCGCCAAGCAGGCAGAGGATGCAGCTATTCCCCGCAAGCTGTATGATGAGTGGAACTGGACCAATCCATTTTATGTTATTGAAACCAGCCGTAAATTATCTGATATTATAACCGCTGAAATTGATCCCAGCCATCGCATGGCAGACACCAACAGGAAAGATAATAAGCTTGAAATAAAATGGTAAGAAAGTAAAATTTATAGATATATAGCTAAAAAGCCGTCACACATTTGCGTGACGGCTTTTTAATTGCGTAAACAGGTAAATTCATTTTTGGGCTTTTGCAAAAACAAAATTATTTCATAGTAAAAGTCTGTAAATGACAGAAGGTAAGGTATAATGGTTTTACAGTATTTGTTGCTAAGCATCCCTTTTTTGCAACATAAAAGTAGATACTCAGCGGGAATGCTGCAATACCACTTTAGTAGTATTTATAATACAAGGTGTTTATAAATATCGATGGAAAGGCTAAACACATTAAACAGATCCGGATATTACCTGCCGAAATATTTGTTTACGGCCTCCACCCTGTTATTTACGTGCAATTTTTCGTATATATGATATACGTGTTTGCGAACGGTTTCGGGGCTGATAAAGAGATTGTTAGCTATCTCTTTGTATAATAAACCTTTTGATAAATGCTCTAATATTTCTTTTTCCCTGCCAGACAGAAGACTGATGGATTTTTCTTCCTGAACCGGGCCTTCGGAAAGTGTCTTGCCCCGGAAAGCGGCAACTACTTTACGTGCAATCTGGCTGCTCATAGGGGCACCGCCTTCATTCAGTTCCTTAATAGCTTCCAATAATTTACCGGGGGCTGTCTTTTTAAGAATGTACCCGTTGGCACCAGCACTCAGGGCTTCAAATATCTTTTCGTCTTCCTCATACACCGTACACATCATATATAAAATGTCCGGGTGCATGGGTTTTAACCGGCGCACACATTCAATACCACTCATTCCCCCGAGGTTGATATCCATTAAAACTACTTGCGGACTTAATGCAGGTATTTTTTCTATCGCTTCCTCTGCACTGGAAAAACTTCCCAGCAGGCGATAGCCATCAGACATAATTATAATTTGCTCAAGGGCAGAGCGTATATCTTTATTGTCATCGACAATGCAAACTGTTATCGTCATTGTGCAAAGTTGCAGTTATTTATGATAAATCACAATACCACAAAGTGGTAATATACCTGCTACGCGTAAACATGTAGAAGGTATTTGTCTTTGAAAAAATCTTCTTTAAATAAATCATGTATTTCTATAATGCGTGGCCGGGATCTGCTTTCAGAAATTTCCTGTGCAAGATCACCACCTTTCAAACAAATTAAACCATTGATTGTATTGCTGTTTACATTTGTTTTTTTTCTGATTAGCGGCTTAGACCATCTCCATAAATCACCCAATGGTGCTACAGCCCGTGATACCACCGCATCGAATTTTCTATTTTTAATATCTTCTGCCCTTGTATGTTGTGTAGTTACATTTTTAAGATCAATGGCAGCAACAACAGCATCCACCACTTTTAATTTTTTTCCAATACTGTCAGCAAGATGAAATTTTACTTCCGGAAAAAAAATAGCCAATGGTATTCCCGGAAAACCTCCGCCTGTGCCAAGATCCAATATTTCTGTTTCAGGTGCACATTTAAAAACAGCGGCGACGCTGAGTGCGTGCAATACATGTTTCTCATATAAGCTGTCAATATCCTTCCTTGAGATAACATTGATCTTACTGTTCCATTCTTTGTAAAGTTCTTCCAGTGCAACAAATTGCTGCACCTGTTGCGCAGTAAAGTCGCCAAAATATTTTAAGATCAGTGCCAGTTTTTCCTTGGTTTTTTCCATAGTGCAGGTGCAAAGATGAGATAATACACAAACATCCACATATCAAATAACCACCACCATGGCCATAAATCTTTTTCATTTAATTTTTCCATGCTTTTATAAAAGATCCATGCCTGCGTAATAAAGCGCAATAAAAATATACCCAATGCAATGCGCCAGTCGAAGAATAAAAGACTTGTAATAAAAAGCGGGTAAAAAAGAAAATGTGTAAATGCGTACAGACCCAGTAAAAAACGATGTTTGCCTTTATAAAATTTACCCGTTGTATAATGCCTTGTTTTCTGGCGTATCCAGTCTTCCCAGGTCTTTTTTGGTTCCGATAAAGTAATGGCTTCAGGATCTATTACTACTGCTGTATTATTTTTTGTTGCTACCATGTTTATAAATAAATCATCATCGCCTCCTGTAACATGATTGAGCGATGAAAATCCTTTATTCTGAAAAAATAATCTTTTTGTGTATGATAAGTTTCTGCCCACACCCATATAGGGCGTACCCGCCAGCGCATAAGAAAGGTATTGTAACGCCGTATGAAAAGTTTCAAAACGTATGAGTTTATTTAATAAGCCCGGCCTTTTGTTGTACGAGCCATAACCCAGCACTATTTCAATACCATCTGAATAACCATCCTGCATTTTTTGTAACCAGAATTCAGTAGCCGGCATACAGTCCGCATCAGTTAATAATACCACTTCATGTTTTGCTTCTTTTATACCAATAGACAAAGGATATTTCTTTCCGGGAATCAGTTTGGCTTCGTAATCAAGATTAACCGCCTGAAGGTGTTTAAAAGTTTTTTTTAATTCATCCAGCAGGTATTTTGTCTCATCGATACTGTTGTCATTTACTACAATTACTTCATGCGTGGTGGGATAGGTTTGAACCAGTACGCCGGGCAGGTTAAATGCCAGATTGCCGGCTTCATCCCTGGCGCATACAATTACGCTTACAGGATGCTGTTGTGATTTTTCTTTTTCTTTTTTCTTAAAAAAAGCCACCCTGCGAAAAAACCAGCCATAATACACTAATTGTATGGCAGTAATAATTGCAAAAAGGTAAAAAAATATTTCCCACATATGTAGTCTCAGTTGCGCAATTAAATTCATGCAGTCAGTGGTTTAGGGGGAGTATGCAAATTGGCTGCGAAAATAACATAATGATGGCTGATTTTGGAGAAAGATTGCTGATTTGAGGATTTTTTGGTGTTGAGATTTTATTCGGCATTTATAATTGCCGGAGCCGGAATATTTGATTCAGCAGCCTGAAGTTCAATAAAGCGTTGCCGTACCAGCGTGCGACGCAAGAATGCCCGGAAAAGTGACTACAGACCGGCTCCTGATTTTTCTATTGCGGATCATCGGTTTTTAATCATTTTTTTAGCGGCACAATCGTCAAAAACCGCCCGCGAAACATCGGGACCAGCACCAGCAATTGAATTATATTGCAGGCTTTATGGCAGCATTACAATTTGAATTACAGGCTACAGATAATCTTTCAAAGGCACGTGCAGGAAAAATTAATACCGATCACGGTGAAATACTTACTCCTGTCTTTATGCCGGTGGGTACTGCGGGCAGTGTAAAAGCAGTCTCCCAGCAGCAATTATTGCAGGATGTAAAAGCACAAATAATTCTGGGCAATACCTACCATTTATACCTTCGCCCTGGCCTGGAAGTACTTGAAGCAGCCGGGGGCCTGCACAAATTTAACGGATGGCATAAACCCATTCTTACCGATAGCGGCGGTTACCAGGTTTTTTCACTGGCAGCCAACAGGAAAATTTCACAGGACGGCGTCGTATTTCAAAGCCATATTGATGGCAGCAAACATTTATTTACACCAGAAAGTGTAATGGATATACAGCGGATTATTGGTGGCGATATTATTATGGCCTTTGATGAATGCCCGCCTTATCCCAGTGATTACAATTATGCGAAAAAAAGCATGGAATTGACACATGCCTGGCTGGACAGGTGCATCACACATTTTGATAATACACCTGGGAAATACGGGTATACCCAGAATTTGTTTCCAATTGTACAGGGCAGTACTTATGCAGATTTGCGCAAAGCCTCCGCTGAGTTTGTTGCATCAAAAAATGCAACGGGCAATGCTATTGGGGGATTAAGCGTAGGTGAGCCGGAAGAAATGATGTATGAATACTGCGACCTTTGCTGTAGCATACTGCCGGCAGATAAACCCCGCTACCTGATGGGTGTGGGTACGCCCTGGAATATATTGGAAAGCATTGCCCTGGGCATTGATATGTTTGATTGTGTGATGCCTACCCGCAACGGACGCAATGCGATGTTGTTTACCAGTAAGGGTGTTATTAATATCGATAATAAAAAATGGGAGAAAGATTTTTCTGTTATTGATGATGGCATACCCGCTGAGCTGAGTAATTTTTACAATAAAGCTTATTTAAGGCATCTTCTGAAATCAAAAGAAATTTTGGGATTAACGATTGCCAGTATTCACAACCTGGCGTTTTATTTATGGCTGGTGGGGGAGGCCAGAAACCATATCCGGCAGGGCGATTTTGTTAGCTGGAAAAATGAACTGATACCTGTACTGAAACAACGCCTGTAATGAATATTCATGGTGTGGGGCTTACCGCCATGCGCATGCTTTATTCAGATTTCCGGTAGACATGTACCAGTATAATTAAGAATATTACGGTGCCGGTATAGAAGCTGAATTCGGTCCAGTCGTACTGCGTAAAAAAGCCGTTAAATTTAAAATAAGTGGCATTGTCATCGGGCAGAAAATAAGGATAGGTAAATTTTACAAATGGCCAGAATTTATCAGTTCTTGGTTCGCCGGACGTATTAAAAAACCTGATTTCATTATAGGAGAGTAACAATGCACAAACGTGAAACAGGCACCAGATAATTACCCAGCGGTACCGTCTTACAAGTACTGCAAAAGATGAAGAGTTGTCTGCACTGGCTAAACCTGGAACACTGTTTTTCCTCATTAAGAACAATTTGACTGTGTGTGCAGTTTTAATAAGTATTTAATCCGGTTGGGACGAACCCGGCGCTTTTGCCGTGTGTTTTAAATGATTTTTTTACATCAAAAACAATTATAAAAGCCGGTTGCCTTCTGCAAGCATGGGTATTATAACAATATATTGCCGCCGGAACAGTAATATATTGACAGGATTCAAATATAATAGATTTTTTTTTATTCCCTTCTAACTCTGTAACAGCAGGTAACAGGCTATTTCGGTAATGTCTCACTTTGAATGCTTCATTGAACCACAGAGGCACGGCGGTACAGGTATATTCTTATTACATTTTGAGTCCCTGTAAATTTTACTATCCTATTCTGGCAGGGCACACAGAGAAAATTGCTTTGCAATTTGTGCTACCCCGCATTTTTGTGATTCACGGGGACTTAAAATCACCCAAAAACATAGTTCAACGATATTTTTCCGGAATTGAAACGCTAACGGAGAAGCAAATTGCGAAGCAATCCCCGTGTATCGCTTCAAAAAAATTACAAAGTCTATATTCCAGGGACTGACAGGGGTTATGTCTTTGTGAATGTCCCGTGACGCCCTACCATTATGATTAATTGAAACATCGCCGCTATTTACTATAACTTATCCACAACAAATTTTACCCTATTTTTGAGCGTTAACCCAGCCACCAGATATTGATATGCTTTGATGAAAATTCTTGACCGGTATATAATAAAAAACTTCTTAATCACCTTTGTATTTACCATTCTGGCGCTTACTGTTATTTCCGTTGTAATTGACAGCAGTGAAAAAGCAGATGATTTTGTGAAGTCGGGGCTAACGTCTTCGCAAATCATTACTAAATATTATATTGGGTTTGTTCCTTTTATCATATCTATGATCTTTCCGCTGATGGTTTTTATTGCGGTCATTTATTTTACATCCAAACTTGCGGGGCGGTCAGAAATAGTGGCTATACTGGCCAACGGCGTACGTTACCGGCGTTTTTTACGGCCTTATTTTATTGGGGGCTGCCTGTTGGGACTATTGCTATGGTACTGCAATATGTTTGTGTTTCCCAAAGGCAATGGCATACGCAGCGACTTCCAGGTGAGGTACATTGATAATAACAGTTCTTACTATAACGGCCAGGTATCCAACACTACGTTTTACCTCAAATCAGATCCCAATACTTATGTGGCCATCCGTTATTACGATACCGCCAATAAAGTATCCAGTGGGTTTTTTCTGCAAAAAATAAAAGGCAACAAAGTATATTATAACCTGCGTGGCGAGTCTATTAAATGGGATACCGCCCACAAAAACTGGAAAGTAGAAAATGCCATAGAGCGGCAGATCGATGGTATTCATGAAACGGTAAAACAACTGCCGGTAATGAACCTTAAACTCAGCATTACACCCAAAGATTTGCGAAGGGATGAATACCTGAAAGACAAACTTACTTCCCCGGATTTGAAACAGTTTATCAGTATGGAAGAAATGAGGGGCACTGAAGGATTAAATACCTATAAGGTTGAATATTATCGCCGCATAGCCACGCCTTTTTCAGTTGTAATATTAACTTTGCTGGGTGCAGTAGTAGCCAGCCGTAAAACCCGTGGTGGCAGTGGATTGCATTTGGCATTTGGTATAGTAGCTGCCGCAACATTTGTAATAATGGACAGGTTTTCCATTGTTTTTTCCAGCAAAGGGCAGCTGCATCCAATGCTTGCTGCCTGGTTGCCCAATATTATTTTTATGGTAATTACTTTTTTTGTTTACCGGAAAGCACCGAAATAGTAATTGCTGATTGTAGTATTTTGTGATGAAGGCTTTTGAATTTTGAATTTTGAATTTCCCAACAACAATGCGTTATTATATCATAGCCGGAGAGGCTTCCGGAGATTTGCATGGCAGCAATCTTATTAAAGAAATACGAAAACTGGATACACAGGCGGATATCCGTTGCTGGGGTGGAGAGATGATGCAGCAGGCTGGCGCTACACTGGTAAAGCATTCCCGGCAACTGGCTTTTATGGGGTTTATTGAGGTGGTAAAAAACCTGCCTGCCATAATAAAGAATTTAAAATATTGTAAAGATGA
>JBDSOC010000086.1:0-7042 GCA_039915085.1 Chitinophagaceae bacterium | reverse complement strand
GGGGGTAATTGTGCCTATTTTGTTCCCCACCTTAAAAACCAGATATTTGCAGACCCTGATTTGTTATTCAAAGGATTATATGCTATTAGTGAGTGCAACAACCAAACGTAAACTGTGGTTCAGTTTTCTATTATTGCCGTTTGTATCAACCCTGGTCGCCCAGGAAAATTCACCCTATTCCAGGTATGGACTGGGTGACCTGGTACCCAATCAACCTGTATTAAACCGTGGTATGGGAGGCATTGGCGCCGGGTATGTTGATTATGACAAGCGTTATGATTTAAAGGACATCTATCCAAAATCCCAGAATGTTAATTTTCTAAACCCTGCTTCTTATTCAAAACTGCGGATTACTTCTTTTAATCTTGGTTTTGAAATTGACAGCAGAACATTGCGCTCACCTGCGCAGGCAGATAAATTTACGGCCAGCAGTGCAATTATATCTTATCTGCAGCTGGGTATACCGCTTAGTCATAAAAGACAAATCGGGCTTAACCTGGGATTGCGGCCGCTGACACGAATTAATTATAAAATTCAAAACACGGAGAAACATATTTATACTGATCCGTCTGCGCCGGCCGATAGCATTAATAATTTATTTGAGGGAACCGGTGGCACGTATGAAGCTTTTGCAGGAGTAGGCAAGGCGTTTAAAAATTTGAGTGTAGGCGTAAACGTGGGTTATTTCTTTGGTACAAAAGATTACAGCACACGCAAAACCATTCTTAACGATTCAGTGCTGCATTATAAATCCAATTATGAAACCAAAACGTCGTTTGGTGGGTTTTTAATTAATGCAGGCGTTCAGTACCAGGCCAACCTGGATAAAAAAACAAGATTGGTAATAGGCGCATATGGTAACCTGCGGCAAACATTTAACGCAAAACAGGATGTTGTAAGAGAGACATTCAATTACGATGCCAATGGCGCACCTGTTTCAATAGATACTGTTGATGCACAAAAAGATGTAAAAGGAAAGATTGACTATCCCTCTAATGTTGGTGTGGGTTTTACGCTGGAGCGCCAGGATAAATGGATGGTGGGTGCAGATTTTACAACAACATCCTGGGCTGATTACAGTTTTTTTGGCGTGAAAGATTTGGTACGTAATAGCTGGATGATACATGTTGGCGGCCAGTTTATACCGGATGCGCTTAATCCAAAAGGCTACTGGAACCACGTTTCTTACAGGGCCGGGTTTAATTTTGGCCCCGATTATGTAAAGGCTGATGCAAATGATCTGAACCAGTTTGGTATATCGCTGGGCACCGGCTTGCCGGTTCGCAAGAATCTATATACCAACCAGTACACTTATATAAACGTTGGTTTTGAATATGGCAAACGTGGAAACAATACTAATTTGCTGCGCGAAAGCATGTTCCGTATATCGATAGGTTTTACATTAAGTGATTTGTGGTTTATTAAAAAGAAATACAATTAACAGATGCTTTTACGCAGACATATCAATTTACTAACAGCCCTTTTAACGGGCTGTTTTGTTTTGTATGGATGCGAGAATGATTTGAAAGATCTTCCCAATCCAAAGGATAAACGCGCAGCGCTGGATGAAGGCCATGATATTGAAATTTATATGAGTCAGAATGGTAAAATGAAAGGAAAATTAACCGCACCGTTAATGTATATCTACCAGGGGGATTCTTCTTATACAGAATTTCCAAAATCATTGCACGTAGATTTTTATAATGATTCAATGGTAAAAGAAAGCCAGTTAGATGCAGGCTATGCAAAAGACCGGTCCTGGGAAAACAAGGTTTTTTTAAAAGATTGTGTTGTGGTAATAAACGTACTTAAAGGAGATACCCTGAGATGCCAGGAATTATGGTGGGATAAGAACACCCAAAAATTTTACACGAATAAACCCGCTCATTACAGTTCAAAAGATCATTTTGTTAACTACGGCAAAAACGGGTTGGAAGCCAAACAGGATTTAAGTAACCTTGTATTTTACGACAACAGCGGTACGCTGCCAGTACCCAAAGACACGCTCGCCAATGTTAAAGACACGCTTGTCAATACCACAAAACAATAGCCTTCTCATGGGTTAGGAAAAGTTAGCCTGTATCAGCATAACGCTTATTCCGGACAATATTTAACGGCATTATAATTCAATTTCAGCTCCCGGATTGATTCCTTGTTCCTTTTGCAGCAATAATTAGGGGGGAATTTTAAATTAATTAAACGCTTGTTTAATATTAAACAAACGTTTAACTTTGTGCCCATTATTTAACACCCATATGACAGATAAGAAACTACACATTATCAATCACGCAGTAGAACTCTTTGCAGAAAAGGGTTTTGAAGGCACCTCTATCCGCGATTTGGCTGCCCGGGCAGGTGTAAACGTAGCCATGGTAAACTACTATTTCGGCTCAAAAGAAAAGCTTTTTGAAAGTCTGGTAGAAGAGCGTGCGTCCTATTCAAGAGGGGTGCTGGATGAAATAGCCAACAACGCTTCTTATTCAGATATTGAGAAGATTGAGCACATTATTGATGCCTATATAAACAAGCTGTTCACCAACCGCAAGTTTCACCGGGTATTGCACCAGGAAATGATGCTGAGTCAGCGGGAAACACTGGCACAGGCTATCGTTGAAATTTTATACCCCAACAGCCTTATTATAAAAGGTGTTATTGAAGCTGGTATTAAAAAGGGTGTATTCAGGAAATGTGATCCACCGCTTGTTATTGCTTCCATAGTAGGTACTATTAACCAGGTATTGTTATCAAAAAGGATGTGCATCAAACTACTGGATAAAGAAGCAGATTATGTGCCTTATGATGATCCCAGCTTTGCCATACGATTAAGCGACCATTTAAAACAACTGATGCATGCGCATCTTCTCACAAAATCATAAAATAATTTAAATAACACAGCGAAATGGATAATCAGGAAACACCAGCAAAAAAGAAAAAATCACCTGTCCGGTTTATTATTATTGGCATATTACTGGTTGCCGCGGGGTTTTATGGGTTTAAAAAAATAGCCTTTGCAATGGCGCACGAAACTACAGATAACGCCCAGGTAGAAACGCAGATAGCACCTGTATTACCCAGGGTGGCGGGCTATGTAAAAACCATCGCTGTAAATGATTACGATTCTGTAAAAACAGGTCAGTTGCTGGTAGAGCTGGATGACGAAGAACTGCAATCGCAGCTGGCACAGATGGAAGCGGATTACCGGGTATCGCAGGCAGATATCATTAATGCAAAAGCAGCCCTGAATAATGCTGTGGTTTCAATAAAATCAAACAGGGGAAATATTTCGCTTAGTAATGTTAAAGTGCAGCAGGCACAGGATGATTATAACAGGAACAAAAATTTATTTGCAGACCAGGCCATTACAAAAAAACAACTGGAGGACAGCCGGTATGCATTGGAGCAGGCCAGTCAGCAGGCCAATAACAGCCAGAGTGACTTGGGTACTGCGCAAAGCCGGGTTGCTATTTCACAATCATCTATACAAAGAGCGGAAGCACAGCTGGGCGTAAAAAAGGCCATCATAGATCAGCAGAAATTAAAAATTTCTTACACAAAAGTATATGCACCGCAGGCAGGAAAAATTGGTAAGAGAAATATAACCACCGGCCAGTTTGTACAGGCTGGCAGCCCGCTTTTTTCAATTGTAAATGATAGTACTTACTGGATTGTAGGCAATTTCAAGGAAACACAAATAAAGAAATTCCGTCCCGGACAGGAAGCAGAAATTGAACTGGATGCTTACCCGGATCTAAAAATAAAAGGTACGCTTGAAAGTGTAAGCGATGCCACCGGCGCTAAGTTCTCCTTATTACCCCCCGATAATTCCAGCGGCAATTTTGTAAAAGTTACCCAGCGTGTTCCGGTAAAAATAAATATTACAGACATCAGCCAGTATAAAAATATTTTAAGAGCTGGCTTAAGCGCGTATATAGTTGTGCCTACAAAATAAAAGAAGATTTATGGCTACGCCGAAAGGATTTGCAAGAACAATTATTGTTATTACCACTATTTCTGCCGCAATCATGGAGCTGATCGATACCTCCATTGTAAATGTTGCATTGAACGATATGAGCGGTAGCCTTGGTGTAAGCATTGAAGATATCAGCTGGGTAATTACCGCTTATGCTATCGCTAATGTTATTATCATACCACTCACGGGTTTCCTGGCAGAATATTTTGGAAGAAAGAACTATTACATCGCATCAATGATAATTTTTACGGTTGCCTCGTATTTGTGCGGGCAATCTACAAGTCTTGTAGAAATTATTATCTGGCGGTTTATACAGGGTGTAGGTGGTGGTGCACTCTTATCTACATCGCAGGCAATATTATTTGATGCTTTTGAAGTAAAGGACAGACCCATTGCTTCCGGGTTGTTTGGAATGGGTATTGTACTCGGCCCTACACTGGGCCCAACCCTGGGCGGTTATATAATGGAAAGCTATAGCTGGCCGCTGATATTTATGATCAACATTCCCATCGGTATCATTGCTACCATACTGGCCTATACATTCATTGGCAAAAAAGATGGGGAGGGTACTAAAAAGAAACAGATAAAAATTGATTACAGCGGTATCTTATTGCTGATGGTGGGCATTGGTTGTTTACAGTTTGTGCTGGAACGCGGAGATGCGGATGATTGGTTCAGCAGTGAAACAATTAGAATATGCAGCGGACTGGCATTGGTTGGACTGGTAAGTTTTATCTGGTATGAACTCAGCATAGATAAACCGGCCGTAAACCTGCGGGTACTTAATAATACCAATCTTGCATTTACTACCATTTTTACTTTTGTTGTGGGGGTAGGATTGTATACATCTGTATTTGTGTTTCCCGTACTGGCGCAAAGCGTATTGGGTTATACCCCACTGGAGACAGGTTTAACACTGCTGGCGCCTACCATGATTACCGTTATATTAATGCCGGTCATCGGTGTACTCATGAGCAAAGGCGTGAAACCAATTCCATTTGTAATAGCCGGCTTTTTATTATTTGCCGGATATGCATGGTATAGTTCAAAAGTTAGTATGGATGTAAGCAGGCAGGATTTCTTTTTTCCCTTTGCCCTGCGCGCCATTGGTATGAGCATGGTTCAGTTACCATTAATTAACCAGGCAGTAGCAGGCCTTCAGCCCAAAGATTATGCATCCGGTATTGCATTAAATAATATGACCCGGCAATTGGGTGGTGCGTTTGGTATAGCAATGGCCAATAATTATGTCTCGCACCAGTATGCACAGCACCGGAACGATTTGGTGGCCAATATTACCCAGGGATCTGCGGTAGTTAATGAACGTACAGGAAGTATTGTTCAGAATTTTGTTAACAAAGGTGGTTTTGATATTAGCACAGCTACTACCAAAGCTTATGCTATGATAAGCAATGCCGTAGACAGGCAGGCACATTACCTCGCTTACCTGGATACATTCAGGCTGGTCGCTTTATTTTTTATTGTAGTTATTCCACTGGTTGTTTTTTTACGGGTAAAGAAAACCGCACCCGTAGATCAGGCGGCTGCTAAAGCGGCCATAGCAGAAGCACATTAATTTAAAAAAATATTTTGATGAAGAAGTTATTTTTTACATTTATCAGCATTACCATTTTTGTCTGCTCACAGGCACAGGTAGACGTAAATGCAGAATTGAAAGGATTGATTAATCAGTCTTTTGGCTATTTCCCTAAAATTAAAGAAGTGGAAAATGCTGTGGAGACAGCAAAACAGCGGCTGGAAATTGCAAAGAACAATTTACCTGTAATAGATGCCAATGCCAGTTACAATTTTGTTGAGCCAAAAATTGTTTTACCGCTGGAAGTAAATGGCAAGCAGCAGGAATTTCAGTTTGCACCTGTTCATAACCTTAACGCTAATATCGCCGCCAGTTACACTTTGTTTGATTTCGGCCGTTTAAAAGCTAATATTGAAAAATCCAGACAGGATATTAAATATGCTGAGCATAATACAGATAATGCAAGAACCCAATTGGCCAACCAGGTAGCAAATATTTATTACAACATTATTTATTTTCAAAAAGCGATTATAATAGAAGACAGCGTGCTTGCTTACCTGAACGATAATAAGCATATAGTAGAAAGTAAATTAAAGAACGGGGACGCCATTAAACTTGATTTGCTGAGCATACAATCTCAGGTAGATGCAGAAGAAAATAAAAAAATAGATTTGCAGAACTACCTGCAGAAACAACAAAACTTATTGCAATACACAACGGGTGGTAATGCAACCACGGGATTAAGTTTTGATTTTGATATTCCTTTAAAAGCTGTTGCGGAAGCGTTGGGAGAAGCGCAAATTAATAATCCGGAATACCTGCTGGCCAATGACAGGGTAAAACAATCTCAGAATGATATTGCCATTGCAAGGCTGGGAACAAAACCGTCGGTTAATGTTGGCGCCAATACGGGGTTTAAAAATGGTTATGTACCTTATGTAAACGACATGAAATTTAATTATGCAGCCGGTATTGCTCTCAAATTGCCCATTTATGATGGCAACAGAACAAAGCAGCAGGTTAAGCTGTCGGAAACAGTTTTAGCCCAGAATAAACTGGCCATTGAAACACTTAACAGTAATTATAAACGCGATATACAGCAGGCGCTCATTGATGTACAGTCAAACCAGGAAAGGATCAATAATACCAAAGGACAAATAGAACAGGCGCAGACAGCGCAAACGCTTGCTTCCAGCCGGTTTAAAAATGGCGTGGGTACCAACCTTGAAATTACCAATGCAAGCACCAATGTAGAAAGAGCGCAGTTCAGCAAACTGCAATATGAATACCAGTTATGTCTTGCAAAAGTTGAACTGGTAAGATTGCTGGGGTATAAATACTGGTAATCCTCTAAAAGAGATTTTAAACTACTAAATAGTCGTCCCTCAAAAGATAGGATTGGTGGAGTTGAAGTCACAGTAGTACAGAAGCTTAATCAGGGAACTATGTCGAAATCGGGCTGTTTTCCCTGCCCGACTGGTCATTCAGGCGGGGATTTCGACTGGCTTTTTTGCGGTACTTTTTTTCCATAAAAA
>JBDSOC010000040.1:0-8101 GCA_039915085.1 Chitinophagaceae bacterium | reverse complement strand
CTATGATGGGAGCGCCTTCGGGGGAACCAATGCCAACCGTATTGATCATAACCCCGCTTTGCGATAATGATTTTGCCATCTGCAATGCTTCAGGGTCGTGGTCTTCTCCATCTGATATCAGTACAATGGCTTTAAATTTTCTTTCCTTGCTGTTAAACCCGCTGTTAGAAATCTTCAGGGCCTCACCTATAACCGTACCCTGTACCGGCACAGCATCGGGACCCGCATTCTGAATATACATTTTGGCAGCACCATGATCAGTTGTAAGCGGCATTTGCATGTAAGCCCGTCCTGCAAATAATACCAGCCCTATGCGATCATTATCCATTTTATCCATCAGCTTTGTTACCATCTGTTTGGCTCTTTCCAAACGGGTTGGCTTAATATCTTCGGCCATCATACTGTTACTTACATCCAGCGCCACCATTACATCTACCCCTTTACGGTTTACCGTGTCAGCTACACCCGGTTTTTGCAAATTGGCTGAAGCAATTACAATCAACGCAAAAGCTATGGCCACCAAAATAAATTTTAACGCAAATTTTACCGGGGAATAATTTTTTACAAGTGCGGCCACCAGCGCAGGATCCCCCATTTTTTTCTGCATTTTCTTCTTCCACCGTATCACCCATATAAACAGCAATACCAGCAGGGGAACCGCTGCCAGTCCAACCAAAAACTGAATATGTTCAAACCTGAAATTCAAATGATAGATTTATCGCTTATTTTACCTGAAAAGAAAATGATTTATAGCCTGAAATTACAGGGCGTCTACTGAAAAAAGCATACCAATTAAAAATTTTGGCGATAATTTTTCATTTCACTTACTTCCTGCCCTTAAAAAAGCCCATTTGCCCAAGAATATTTTTTAAAACCCCTATTCTTACAGGTTTCATATCATACTTATGATCAGGAGAAATAACCTGTAGCGCAAAAAAATAAGGGTGCCTGTTTTCTTCTATCCAGCCAACTATCCAGCCAACAGGATTCCCATTTTCTTTGAAACCCCAACCGGTTTTATAGCTCAGTTTGTAATTAGAATTATCTTCCTGCAACATAACATTGCGTACGGATTGCTGCGTACTTTTAAAAAATGGCAATTGCTCAAAATATAGTTTTTTTACAAGTCCCAGTTCTTCATCCGCCGTTACTTTCAGAGAATTATCCAGCCAGAAAGTATCTATATTACTGGTGATTTTAAATTTGCTGTAACGCTGCCCGTAACCCAGCGTATCCAGCCAATGCTGCATGGTATCTTTTCCAATACGGCGCGCCACTTCCTGGTAATAGGGAACTGCGGAAACTTTAAAAGCTTCTTTCATAGTTAGATCCCTGTTCCAGTCAACAGCTGTATCGCCCAAAGGATAAAACCTGGTTACCCCATCCCATTTTATAGCCATGTTTTCATTGACAATCCGTCCTGTCTCAATACCTATTAATGAATTAACAATTTTAAAAGTAGAACCAGGCAGGTACGCACTGTCTTTGAATGCTGTAAGATTATAAATTGTAAAATGGCCCTGCGCATTATCAAACAAACCAAAACAACCGGTTACATTGACGCTATCGAAGTATTTCTTAATGCTATTGTCTTCCGTAACATTATTGGAAGAACAGGACAGCAGGTAAAAAGAAAATGACAAAAAGACAAAAAGGATGCGGCGCATGTATGAAAATTTGCGGCAAAGGTAGTGGAGGATGGCGGATGTCTGATGTAACGATCGCTGATTTCTTTTATGCGGAGATACTAACCAATAACTAAGTGACTAATCAACCAATCAGTTACTTTGGCATACCATAAAGGCTAACCAATTTCAGGAATACACCATTGGTCCATCCAAACCCATCCTGCGAAGGATATTCACCTCCACCCGCTTCTGCTTTTGTATCCACTACATTGTATTTTTCCATCAGCTTGCCAGTGCGGTTAAAAACATTCACATTTAATCTGAGCCAGCGTTCGGCAATGTCCCGCGCAAGTCTTTTTTGTCCGCATTTATCCAAACCCCAAATAGTCATCCATTGCAATGGCGCCCATCCATTGGGTGCATCCCATTGCTGACCCGTACTGTTTTCTGTAGTTACAATACCCCCGTCTTTTAATAGTCTTGCTTTTATTACATCGCCCGCACGCCTTGCCAGCAAACTCATATAATCTGGTTTCTGATCAAAAAAACAAAACGGGTACATGCCTGCAGGTGTAACCAGCGCTGATTGTTTTTGCATTACAAAATCATAATCGGTATAAAAACTAAGGTTCTTGCTCCAGCAATATTTATCAATAGCCTTTAAACGATCGGATGCCTTTTTTCTGTAAACGGTTACGCTGCTGTCATTGCGGTTTAATAATTTCCCCCTGGCAATAACCAGTTCAAGCTTATATAAAAGACAGTTGAGATCAACAGGTATAATGCTGGTTGTTTGTATGCTGGCAATATTTTTTTTATCCGCAAACCAGCGGCTGCTGAAATCCCAGCCACTTGCAGCGGCAGCACGCAGATCACGGTTTATTTTTTTTGCTTTTACTTCCGGGTATTTTGATGACAGCGTTTCATCTTCATAATAAGCTTCCTGCCTCGGTATATCCAGATCATCCCAATACCGGTTTAATAAACTTCCATCCTTCAATCTTACCACTGTTTTGTTTGATTGCAAAAGTTTAAGCTTGTCACTTCCTTCCATCCAGTAATTGTATTCTTTTTGCAATTGCGGTAAATAAGCCAGGTACACCGGATCTCCTTTTACGGAGGCCAGCAACTCTACCATCAGGCAAAAAAATGGAGGCTGTGAACGGCTCAGATAATAACTGCGGTTTCCATTGGGTATGTGGCCAAATGTATCAATGAGATAAGCAAAATTTTTAACCATATTTTCTATCATCTCATACTCACCACTTTCTTTTAAACCAAGCATGGTAAAATAAGTGTCCCAGTAGTACACTTCCCTGAACCTGCCACCAGGAACAGTATACGGATGGGGCAAAGAGAAAAGCGAATTACCTGCAGCAGTTGTTGCAGAATCAGGATGTCTTTTTAAAACACCCCATAGATTTTTTATATGCGCCTCAATATCTTTCTCCTTTGTAATATAATTGAGTTGTGGTGTTGCAGGAAGTTCAAAATTTTCTTCTACAAATAATTTAAGTGAAAAACGTATTGCCGGGTTATTGATGATCCTGATATAATTGGCAACAATTTCTGCGGGTGCTTTTTTAGGAATGCAATCGACAAAAGTTTTACTGTCAGGAAAAATCCTGCTCATTTGTATGTCGTGAAAAAGACGGCCATAGATTTTATCCGGCGTGGCAGGTGATTGCGCAACAGATCTTATAGCAAGGAAGCAGCAAACCAGTAAAATAATTTCCCTTTTCATTATTATTTTTATACGCTGCTAAGATAGGTAAAAGACGGATGGCGAATGGCAACGGTGCTGCAACCGTTACGTCTCCATTTATTGCCGCGGTTGTATCCCGGGCTGTTCATTATGGCGCCCTTTCAGGGCTGTGTTGTAATCATTTCATCCGCCGGGTTTCACCCGGCGCTATTCACATGACGCCCTTGCAGGGCTAAAGAAGTCTTCGCAAAAAGCGGGAGTATTTAATTCTTTGTGTAAACTGTTTTACAATATATGTATTGGGGGATATTCCCCATACAGGTGGAGCGTAGTGAGGCCGGAGCGGAGCCGGGTTGCATCCGCTATTCACATACGCCCTTGCAGAGCTAAAGAAGTCTTCGCAAAAAGCGGGAATATTTAGTCCTTTGCGTAAACTGTTTTAAAGTAAATGTATTGGGGGGATAATCCCCATGCAGGTGGAGCGGAGCGAGGCCGGAGCAGAGCCGGGTTTCACCCGCTATTCACATACGCCGTTGCAGAGCTAAAGAAGCTTCGCAAAAAGCGGAGTATTTAGTTCTTTGTGTAAAAACTGTTTTAAAGTAAATGTATTGGGGGGATAATCCCCATACAGGTGGAGCGGAGTGAGGCCGGAGCGGAGCCGGGTTTCATCCGCTATTCACATACGCCCTTGCAGAGCTAAAGAAGCCTTCTCAAAAAGCGGGAATATTTAGTTCTTTGTGTAAACTGTTTTAAAGTAAATGTATTGGGGGGATAATCCCCATACAGGTGGAGCGGAGTGAGGTCGGAGCGGAGCCGGGTTTCACCCGCTATTCACATACGCCCTTGCAGGGCTGAGGAAGTCTTCGCAAAAAGCGGGAGTATTTAGTTCTTTGTGTAAACTGTTTTAAGGTAAATGTATTGGGGGACAATCCCCATACAGGTGGAGCGGAGTGAGGCCGGAGCAGAGCCGGGTTTCACCCGCTATTCACATACGCCCTTGCAGGGCTAAAGAAGTCTTCGCAAAACCAGGAAGGCATAACTTGTGTTTCCAAAAAATTCACGTCTAACGTCTCACACACTATTGTCCGGCTAAAAATCGCCCAATTTAATAACCCCCTTTACACGAGCGGCTTCTAGCCCCTCTCCTTTGGAGAGGGGTTGGGGTGAGGTCAGTCACATAGCTCCGGCAAAGGTTTCACACATTTAGCCGGACAACAATACCGCTCACCTCTTATTTAAGCAAATTCAAATCCGGTTGTGCATATTTATATACTTTAAAATACACGGTAGTCTTAGTTTGATGAACACCCTCCATTTTTGAGATCTCATTGATGAACGTTACCAGGTGCTCATTATTACGGCACATAACATCTACTTCGAGGTCGTAATCGCCGGAGGTGCCCGCTAAAAAACTTACTTCCGGCATTTTGGAAATCTTTTGCGCTATTTTTTCTTTCAAAGTAGCCGGACGTATATATACTGCTATATGTGCGTAAGAATTGAACCCTACTTTATCAGGGTTTACCCTGCCAATAATATTGATGGTACCATCTTCTATCAGCTTATTGAATCTTGTTCTTACCGTGCCTATAGAAACTTTCAGTTTTTTAGCAATCACTGTAAAAGACATCCTGCCATCTTTTTGCAGGTAAGATAAAATGGCAAAATCGAGGTTATCTAATATGACATTGTTTTTATCCATATATGTAACAGCTTCAAATTAGCTCCTAAAAATAATGCTATTATTTTGCCAATAACTAAAAATATTTTAAATTACTTGATTATTTCTGCAAAATTTATAGTTAATCAAATATTATGAAATATACAGCTGTCCAGAATTATATCAACGGTGAATTTGTAGATGCTACTACCGGCAGTACAACAGAAGTCGTTTCTCCTATAGATGGCAATTTGCTTTCTACCGTTCCTATGTCTTCTTCCAGCGATTTGGATACGGCAGTAAAAGCGGCCAAAAAAGCTTTCCCGGCCTGGAGTAAAATGCCCATCAAAGAAAGGGTACAGATTTTCTTCCGCTATAAAACACTGCTTGAAAAAAACCTGGAAGAACTGGCAGCATTGTGCAGCGAAGAAAACGGAAAGACACTTAGTGAAGCGACAGCAGAAATTGAAAAATGTATTGAGCTGACAGAGTTTGCGACTTCTTTACCCCAGCTGATAACAGGTGAGTTACTGGAAGTGAGCAAGGGTATAGAATGCCGTACAGAAAATGTTCCACTGGGTGTAGTTGCATCCATTGTTCCTTTTAACTTTCCCAGCATGGTACCCAACTGGACCTTGCCCAACGCGATAGCACTGGGTAATTGTATGATTATGAAACCTTCTGAAAAAGTGCCGTTGAGTTGCGGGCGGCTGGCGCAATTACTGAAAGAGGCTGGCCTGCCGGATGGTGTGTTTAATATTGTGCATGGCGATGCTGAAATCGTAAATGCCATTTGTGATCATCCGGATATTGAAGCTGTATCATTTGTTGGAAGTACCAAAGTAGCTAAGATAGTTTACAAGCGTGCCACGGGCAACTATAAGCGCTGCCTTGCCCTGGGTGGTGCCAAAAATCATTTGATGGTATTGCCTGATGCGATTCCTGGCATGACGGCCCAGAATGTAGTGGCCAGTATGAGCGGTTGCGCTGGTCAGCGTTGTATGGCAGCCGGTGCCATGGTAGGTGTAGGTGATATTGATCACATCATTGCCAAAATATGTGATGAAGCCAGAAAGGTTATTCCCGGGGAAAATCTAGGCGCCGTTATTAATAAAATATCCAAAGAAAGAATTGAAAGGTTTATTGGCGAGGCAGAAAGAGATGGTGCAAAAATTTTAGTAGATGGCCGCAATACAAAAGTGGCCGGTAAAGAAAATGGCAACTATGTTGGCCCTACGGTAATTGATTATGTAACACCTGAGATGAGCGTGGCAAAAGAAGAAATCTTTGGCCCGGTTATCAGCATCATGCGCACCAATACTGTTGATGAAGCATTGGCGATTGAAAATGCCAACCCATATGGTAATGCCGCCAGCGTATTTACGCAAAACGGTGGTATGGCCCGGTACATTATAGACAGGGCAAGCGCCGGAATGATTGGCGTTAATGTTGGTGTACCCGTACCCCGCGAGCCTTTCAGCTTTGGCGGCTGGAATGACAGCAAGTTTGGTGCAGGCGATATTACCGGTAAAAGTTCTATCGGGTTCTGGACAAAATTGAAGAAGAGTACAGTGAAGTGGAATGCGGAAGCAGGAGTAAACTGGATGTCGTGATTTTATTAGCACACGGATTGAACGCCCGCCCGGCTGAATATCGTTCGGGCGGGGATAAAAAGGATTTTTATAGAAAGGTTATAACAAAGTTTGGATATGAAACATGAAGAATTAACCGAGAAAATTATAAAAGCATTTTATAAAGTTTATAATACGCTTGGTTATGGGTTCCTGGAAAAAGTCTATGAAAACGCGCTGTGTATTGAATTGATGGAGATGGGCTTTAAAGTTGCGAAACAGAAAAAACACCTTGTTTACTATTTTGGACATGTTGTTGGAGAGTATAACGCAGATCTTTTAGTTGAAGAATTGATAGCGCTGGAATTAAAAGCAAACGAATACATCGTCGTGGCGAACGAAAACCAATTGATCAATTACTTGAAAGCGACAAACCTGGAAGTTGGCCTGCTCCTGAATTTTGGCAAAAAGCCTGAGATAATGAGGAAGCTATTTGACAATGATAAAAAACCAATGCTACCAAAGGTTTAGTTGTCAACCGTGATTTAAGGGTTAAACAAAATGGAAAGCAAGCACAATTTTGCGAAGCAAAAGAATCCGTGCTAATCCGTGTTCAAAAAAGAAATAGCGAAGCGATATGTTTTGGTTTAAATCAAAAAATAATTTATGAATACCCAAACAATCTCCGAAACACAAGAAGTGCTGCAGGAAAATCTTGATTACACCCTCTTTAGCTGGAGCAAACAAAAAGGCATTGCACCCATTGCGGTGAAATATGCTGAAGGCGTTTATTTATATGATTACGATGGCAAGCGTTATATTGATTTTTCATCAGGATTGATGAATGTAAATATTGGCCATGGCAATCAGCGTATAACCAATGCCGTAGTAAAGCAAATGCAGGAAGTATCTTATGTAACACCCAGCTGTGTTACCAGGGTACGCGGCGAGTTAGGAAAAAAATTAGCGGAAATTTGCCCCGGCGATTTGAACAAAGCATTCTTTACACTGTGCGGTGCCAGCTCCATTGAGAATGCCATTAAACTGGCGCGTTTATATACCGGCAGGCATAAAATTATCAGCCGTTACCAATCCTATCATGGTTCCTCTATCGGTGCTATGACAGCAAGCGGTGACCCGCGCAAACTACCGGTGGATGCGCAACAAGCACCCAATTTTATCCATATTGATATACCAATTTTATACAGGTGGGAATATGGCGAAGACAATTTGCTGAAAGAAACTATTGCACAATTAGAAAGAGTTATAGCCTATGAAGGCCCCGGCAATATAGCAGCCATTTTACTGGAGGGCGAATCCGGCACTTCCTGCTGTTTAAAATATCCTGTTGGCTATTTAAAAGCGGTAAGAGAAATATGTAACAGGCATGGCATCTTATTAATTATGGATGAAGTAATGAGCGGTTTTGGCCGTACAGGTAAATGGTTCGGTTTTGAAAATCATGATATCATACCCGATATGATTTGCATGGCAAAAGGACTCACCTGTGGTTACCTGCCGCTTGGCTGTTTGATGG
>JBDSOC010000036.1:0-9755 GCA_039915085.1 Chitinophagaceae bacterium | reverse complement strand
GTTGACAATTCAGTTAACTATACACAGTATGCACTCGGTTCCAATGTTCAGACAAAATTTGATGCAGGCGCTATCAGTTTCCTGCAGAATACTGTTAATGCCGATGTAACCAGGAACTTTGCTGTACTGAAAGGGTTAAACGTTGCATACGGGGCGGAATTCAGGATTGATCAATACAAGCAAACAGCAGGAGAAGAATCTTCTTACAAGAATTACAATACATCTTCAGGAGCATTGGCGGGCGCACAGGTTTTTGCGGGGTTTACACCACAGTACGCTGGTACATTTGCAAGGCATATAATGGCGCTTTACGTGGATCTTGAACAGGATTTTACAAAAAACTTTCTTCTCACAGGCGCATTACGTTTTGAAAATTACAGTGATTTTGGCAGCACCCTCAATTATAAACTTGCGGCAAGATATAAGATTGCCAAAGGTCTTATCATCCGCGCATCAGCGTCTTCAGGGTTCCGGGCGCCGGGTATGCAACAAAGATTTTATGCCAAAACAAATACGTTGTTTGTGTCCACTTCATCAGGTTTGCAACCTGTAGAAAGTGGCACTTTCCCAAATGAAAGCAAGCCGGCAGAAATACTGGGGATACCTAAGCTGAAAGAAGAAACTTCTATAAATTATGGCGCAGGTATAACGGCCAGCCCTGTACGTGGACTTGAAATAACACTTGATGGCTACTGGATTAACATTAATAACAGGATAGTGCTCACTAATAATTTTACCGGGGGTAATGATAAAACCCTTGACTCATTGTTAAAAACAACCGGTGCCAGCCAGGCTAATTTTTTTACAAATGCAATTGATACAAGAAGCAAAGGCCTGGAAGCGGTTGTTAATTACAGTTTTTCGCTGGCAAAAGAACACCGGTTCCGGTTCACTGTTGCTGCATCATTTTTAAAAAATGAAGTAAAAAAAGATGCTGATGGCAAACCAATTATCAAGGCTTCGACTGTCTTGATAAACAGCGGTCAACTGGATAATTATTTTAACCGGGAAGATCAAAGCCGTATTGAAGTGGCCAGCCCTTCATCAAAAGGCAATTTTACAACCAACTACAATTATAAAAAGTTCGGGGCTATGTTGCGCTTTGCCTATTTTGGAAAGGTGGTTTATCTTGACCCGTCATTGAAGGTAAAAGATCCCTCCACCTGGCCGGTGAACGCATTTACCGGGCAGAAAGAAACCCTTGATCAGACATTTTCTCCCAAAACAATTACGGATGTCTCCATAAGCTATACGCCGGCCAGGCAGGTAACCTTTACCGTTGGTTCAAATAATTTATTTGACGTATACCAGGATTTGCAAAACCATTCAAATAATGTTTCTTCCGGCAGGTTCATATATAGCCGCAGGGTGCAGCAAATGGGTTTTAATGGCCGCTACCTGTTTGCCCGCGTAAGCTTTAACCTGAATAAATAATTATTAACCTGATTTATTAAAATAACCCCGGGCTGCCTGTTATGGAAAGAAAAAGAATCACATCAATCGATCTTTTAAGAGGTGTGGTAATGATCATCATGGCGTTGGATCACACCCGGGATTATTTTCATGCAGGCGCTTTTGTAAATGACCCGACCGACCTGCACAAAACAACGCTGATATTATTTCTTACACGCTGGATAACACATTTCTGTGCGCCTGTATTTATTTTATTAGCAGGCACATCCGCGTTTATTTCAGGTCAGAGAAAAACAAAAAAAGAACTATCACTATTTCTTTTAAAGAGAGGTATATGGCTAATTTTTCTTGAGTTAACCATTTTAAATTTTGGATGGTATTTTAATATTCATTTTTCTTTTGTAAACCTGCAGGTAATATGGGTGCTGGGGGCCTGCATGGTATTTTTATCCGGCCTGATCTATTTGCCTGGCAAAATTATTCTGATAACCGGCCTTGTTTTAGTAGTTGGCCATAATCTTCTTGACAATTGCCATGTTTCCGGAAATGGTCTGGCAGCATTTGCCTGGAGTATTTTACACGAAAGGCATTCTTTTGAATTTGGCAGTACAAATATAAATATAACCTATCCGTTGCTTCCATGGGTTGGCTGGATGGCGCTGGGTTATTGTCTCGGCAATTTATTTGCCCCGGGGTTCAATGGCGGAATAAGAAAAGGGATATTAATTTGCCTGAGTTCAGCATCAATAGTGCTTTTTATTATTTTAAGGTGTATAAATACTTATGGAGATCCGGCACCCTGGTCGCGCCAATCATCAACTGTATTTAGTGTTCTTTCCTTTATTAATGTAACAAAATATCCACCATCGCTGGATTACCTGCTTATAACAGGAGGTATTGCATTGCTTTTCCTGGCATTTACAGAAAATTTATCCAACCGCATTACAAAAATTATTTCCGTATATGGAAGAGTACCCATGCTTTATTATCTTATCCATATTTATTTTATCCATTTACTGGCCATACCGGCAGTAGTAATTGCAGGTTATCAATGGACAGACATGGCCGCATTCACAAAAGGGCTACATGCTGAACCGAAATTGAAATTATACGGTTATAATCTCGGAATTGTTTACCTGGTTTGGATAACGGTTGTTATCTCACTTTACCCATTATGCAAATGGTATGACGCATATAAAATGAAGCACAAAGAAAAATGGTGGCCCGGTTATTTATAAATTTTGTTCAATTTTTTTCAGCAAATCATCCATTTCAAAAGGTTTGGCCAAAAAATCATTGGCACCAGCTTCCAGGGCTGAGGGTTCAATATCCCTGCTGGCAGATATTATTACAATGGGTAATTTACTGGTAACCGGTTTTTCTTTTAATTGTTTACAAATATCACGGCCATCTATTCCTGACATCCATATATCCAGTAAAAGAAGATCGGGCAGTGCATTTTCCATTTGCAGCAACATGGCGCCATTTAAAGTGCTGCTTACTTCATACCCTTCAAATTCAAGCATAATAGAGATTGAATCCACTATACCGGGATCATCGTCTGCAATCATTATTTTTTTTTGCTTGCCCATAACAACTACTTATTTGGCAGGTATGCCTTTTTATACCAGTCCTGTTATTAAATTCAATTTTCTTTCTTCTCCTGTTCTTCTTTATATAAAGGCAGCGCAAAACAAAACGTAGAGCCTTTACCTTCATTGCTGGTCACCCATATTCTTCCGCCTTCACGTTTTATAATTTCTGAGGATATGTACAACCCTAAGCCAAGACCTGGAAATGTATGTTGCATTTCTCCGCTGACACGGTAAAATTGCTCAAATACTTTTTCGAGTTTATCACCGGGTATACCTATTCCGTAATCCTGTACACAGAGTGTAACTTCATTATTCTGTAATGTTGTGTGAATAATAATTTTATCCGCACCAGGAGAATACTTAATGGCATTGGTAACTAAATTGGCAATCACCTGTCCAATACGATCTTTATCACCGAAGACTTTGCCGGTTTCATTAAAATTTTCCACCAGTTCATGTTTCTCTGTTGTTTGTTGCAGGTCTTCGGTCAGTTCTTTAACCATGGTGTTAAAATCAAACACATCATCATTGAACTGCAGTTTACCGGAATTAATTTTTGTTACATCGAGCAAGTCCCCAATCAGGCTGGTCAGGCGCTTTATCTGCATATCCATCCTGTTCATCATCATAGCCTCTTTAACATCACCTTTTTTTAACAGCATTTTTTCCAGCACCTGGGCATATCCTTTTATACTGGTAACCGGTGTTTTTAATTCATGGCTTGCTATCCCTATAAAATCATCCTTTTGCTGTTGCAGGTGTTTTTGTTCGGTGATATCTACACAAGCGCCAATATATCCCGAAAAGCTACCATCGCCCCGGTATTGGGGCTGCCCGTTTGCTACGCACCAATGAATTGTTCCGTCTGAATGGTTCAACCTGAATTCAACTTCATACAAACCTTTAACAGACAGGTCGCGGATAAATTTCTCTTTTACCTTCTGCCTGTCTTCCGGGCAAACGGGCTCCAGCCATCCTGCTCCTAAATTTTCTTCATAAGAACGGCCAGTCCAGTCAATCCATGTTTGGTTAACATAATTAATGTTTCCATTTTCGTCAGACATCCATAATGCAATTGGCGAAGCGGTAGTAATATTCCTGAGCAATTGTTCACTGTCTGCAAGCGCCTGTTTGGCTGCAAGTTCCGGTCTTAAATCGCGCATTACAGCCCCCACAGCAATGGGTACACCAGACTCTGAATCATCAATGCGAAAACAGTTATTATAGACTGGAAATATTTCACCGGTTTGCAAATGACGGACCATCATGGTACCGGCCCATTTTCCGGTAGTCATTACCGTTGGAATCACTTCTTTTTCTACCTGTTCAAAGTGCTCCGGGGCATGCAATTGTGACACGGGTATTGAAGTAACCTGTTCTTCACTTTCAAAACCCAGCAAATTTCTGCCTGCTTCATTAATATATGCATTAACCCCGTCCAGGTTTAAAATAGATACTAGATCTACACTGTTATCAACAAGGGAAATAAGTTTACGCTGTTCTTCTTTCGCTTTTCTTTGTTCCGTAATATCAAGCAGGATGCCCAATATCCTTACTGCTTCTCCTTCGCTGTTATAAAAAACTTTTCCTTCAACCCTTATCCAGCGTACTGATTTATCTTTCCAGATTACACGTGCTTCATATAATAAATTACCTGTACTGATTGCCTGTTCATGTGCCAGTTTCCGGACCTCCAGATCGTCAGGATGAAAAACAGCTATGTATTCTTTTCTTGGAACCGTTTCCGCAAAACCAAAAATATTGGCAAACTTTTTTGATGTGATCATTTCTGCTGTCAGCAAATCCAAATCAAATGTACCCAGGCCAACCGCATCTACTGCCAGTCTTGCCCTTGCTTCTGCTTCTTCAATCTGGTTTTTTGCATTTACCAGCCCGGTAACTTCTGTTGCAACTGCTATTACGCCGGTTATTGTACCATCTTGTTCGCGGAAAGGCTCATATACAAAATTGATG
This sequence comes from Chitinophagaceae bacterium, assembly GCA_039915085.1. GTDB lineage: Bacteria > Bacteroidota > Bacteroidia > Chitinophagales > Chitinophagaceae > JACMLD01. The sequence continues at coordinate 4,773 of JBDSOC010000036.1, read as the reverse complement.
TGCACGTTTTCCAGCGTGCCGTTTCGAACCAGGGGTATGGTCATTTCAGTCCCTTTAAAAGACGCCCCTGTTAATCTAACATTATCCAATAAAGCCTCAAAGCCAAGTCCACGGGTATGCAAAAGCACATCAAAAATTGGCTTCCCCATCAGTTCCTCCGGCGTCTTCCCGTACAACTGGCACAAAGGATCATTAATCAGGTCTACTATATATTGAGATCCTTTGAATATACCAATACCCACTGGTGCCTGCATAAATGTGGCGTATAACTGCTGCCGTTGATTTCTGACTGCTTCAATACCGGATTTTTCCCTTTCGGCCAGTTTATACATCTCTGTTACATTGGCCGGCGAATGAATAAAATATATCACCTTATCATTACTGTCCATCACAGGTATGTTACTGGTGGTCCAGTACCGTTCTTCAAAATCATTGGTGCCCGGAATGGGAATATCGTACCTGTAATTACTCATTATATGAACAGCCTTATTCGTTATGGCCTGTTCAAAGGAATGTATGGTGCGTTCAATATTTTTGGAATCGTTATCAGTAGGATTGGCCGGGAATACACCGAAAACAGGTTTACCAATAAGATTTTCACGTACAGTATTTGTGGCGGATAAGTAGGCATTATTTACATCCAGCATCGTGTAGGCAGGCGCGTCTGTTCCAATAATAAGCATTGGCGCAAGACTATTATAAAAGATATTCTTATAGTCTTCTCCGGGGAGCTTTGGTTCCATTATTTTAATTATGATAGATCTGGTACCGGCTGTTTTCCAGGTGTTCTATAAGCCGGGTGCATAAAATGAATAATTACAAATATTCAATATGCTTGCCAAAAGCTAATTTATAGAAAAAATATACAAACTGCAGAAATCTGTAAGGATTTATCAGGATTGAATAAATTTTCATCAGCCTGATGCTATAAAATACAATTAATTTTATACCAATAATAAAGAATTGAGAATGACTGGCCAACCCAACCTGCAGCAACTTTTTACAATGATAAAGCCAAAACTTCAGCCGGGGGATTACGTTTTTTGCACCCTTCTTTCACCGCACGATATTGACCTGCAAAAAACAATTTGTTCATTTAAGGAAGAAGAAGGTATAACTGTTATTATAGAAAAAGACCTGGCAGACAGACAGCAACTCAGCTACTTTTATGTTGCAGCATGGATAACGCTGACGGTTCATTCTTCACTGGAAGCCGTAGGATTAACAGCAGCATTCTCCACCGCACTTGCCAATGAAGGAATCAGTTGCAATGTTGTAGCAGCATTTTACCATGACCATATATTCGTTGCCAAAAATGATGCAGAAAAGGCAATGAAAATACTTACGCATTTGCCTGGTTTGTAACGTAAGGAATAGAAAGTTTGACCAAAAGAAAAATCAATGCCTGCAAAATGATATTTTTACCGGCAGTTTCAAAAAGGGAAGTATTATGGATGAAAATATTTTAGAAGGAAAAATAAGTTTTGTGCATCATGACAAGCACTATGTAACTATTGAATACACAAACAATAACAAAAAAAAATCAGTTAATGGCAAAGTGGATGAGGCGCGCCAGCTACTGTTGAAAGAACAAAAACTGATAAAAAAAGTACACCAGTTTCATGAAGGAGATGAAGTTTATTTTACACTTGAACGTTCTGCACGAGGAGACAAAATGGTGGCTGAACAAATACGCTATCGCTTCAACGATACATTGGGCAACCTGGTGAACCGGGCACTCACCAACAATCAATTTACAGGCTACCTGAAACTGGTGGAGGATAAATATTTTGTAAAAGAAACCGGCAGCTACCATTTCTTTCCGCTTATTTTATCTCCCTGGGAACTACCCCCTGATGTAAATAAATTAAACGAACCAGTACTGTTTCAATTGGGCAATCTTGATAAACCAGAGAAATTACATGCCACACTTTTCAACCACAAATTCATTCCGCAGTTTATAGCTGCCCAAAAACATTTTAATAATAAAACAGCCATCAACGCATCGGTTTATAAAATAAGCCCGCACGGCATTTATTTAAATCTTATTGGCGATAAACTACAGGCCAAAATTCCAGCAAAAAAAGAAATACCGGATACAGTAAAACAAGGTGATAAAATAAAAGTGATCATTACTTATTTAAGCAGCACTAAAATTGCAGTGCAAGCTGTGTAGTGTTATTGCGTTGTTGACTTTACAATTTTTACTGTTACCAGCAACTGACCAAGATGACGCATGGTATGTTCTGCCGCATGCACCAGCAATCCCATTACCGTAGAAGGAACTTGCGCACGCCCTACTCCACGTGTTTCAAACAGATCATCCGGCAAAGTATTTTTTATCTGAGCTATTGCCAGTTCTGCCTGCCTGTTAAATCGCTCAAGTAATAAATTAACGGTTATATTTTGTTGCTGTTTTCCTTCTGCAGCAAGTGCCTGCAATTGATCGGTTGAAAGCATTTTGTCTTTTGCGTAGGTAAGTAGCCTATCCAGTACGCCGGCCATGTGCTGTAAATGAAATCCGGCGGAAGCAACCCCTGCCGGAGACTGCCACAACATGGTTTCAGGAAAATCTTCCATTATTTCATTTAGTTCTTCCTGCGCCTGCAGTATAGCATGCGCTACTGGTTGCAATGCAGGCAATATACCCGGCAGCGGACCGCGTAACCATACTTCCACCTTGTTTTTTGCAGCCATAACAATACAATCATTTGTATTTGGATAACTGGTTTTATCCTTTTTTGTTCAGCATAGCAGGCGGGATGGCTAAAGGCACAACATTTTTTACAGGCTTTGTAGATTTCAGATAAGTAAAAAGGGCGTTAATATCCTCATCTGTCAGCTTACCCATATCGTCCCATGGCATGGGCGGCAGTAACATGCGGTTGTTCTCCAAACCTTTGAATTTACCATGGCGCAAAGCCGTTACAAACTGTTCTTCCGTCCAGTTACCAATACCTGTTGAATCCGATGTAAGATTGGCAGCAAAAGAAACGCCCCACGGACCAACAAAAGCGGTTGTCATGCCATTAAACAATACCCAATTCTTTAAGACGGCAGTATCAATAGGACCAATGGGAACAGAAGATGGGTGGCCCGACAATAACAATTCTTTATCTGCTTCGGGACCTGCAGGACCAAATTTTTTAGGCGTATGGCAATGATTACATCCGCCAAATGTTACCAGGTATTCGCCCCGTTTTACCAGGCTGTCATGACTGATGGGCTGGTTGGCTGTAGTAGCCTCTACGACAGACTGGTTACAGGAAATGCATATCATAGCCGCAATGGCGGCAACAAAAGTAAAAGCAATCAATTTTTTCATTACCGTGTTTTGGGGTTGGGGGAAAATGTTAGAGATTAATAAATATATGTAAAATAATGTATTCTGTACCACCCTGGTTAAAAGTCAACAATTAGTATCTTTAGCAGTATCCAACACTACAGCGCATGAAATACTTTATTCTTTCTTTCCTTGCTATTTACCTGTTGCAATTTGCTGTTGCCCAGCAAACGCAAAAACCGCCCCTGCATGGTAAAAACTGGATGGCGGTTACGGGAAAGCCGCTGGCTGCGGAAGCTGGCGCAATGATATTTCAGAAAGGCGGCAATGCGGTTGATGCAGCCTGCGCCATGATAGGTGCTACCTGCACTATGTGGGATGTGTTAAGCTGGGGTGGCGAAACACAGGCGCTTATCTACAATCCCATTACAAAAAAAGTAATTGCTATAAATGCATTGGGTTTTGCGCCTACCGGTGCCACTGCAGATTTTTTTAAGAACAAGGGAATGAATTTTCCACCCGAATATGGCCCCCTGGCAGCAGTTACACCCGGCACGCCCGGAGGTATTTGCTATATGCTGGCAGAGTATGGCACCATGAGTTTAAAGGAAGTTTTATGGCCGGCCATGCAGTTGGCAGCAGGTTATCCCATAGAAGCACAGACCGCTAATAGTATGGAGCGTGGCAAAAAAATGATTAAGGAATGGCCCTACAGCAAAGCCGTTTTTTTACCACATAGCGGAGAAGTAAGGGAAGCGCCGGAAGCCGGAGAAATTTTTGTGCAGAAAGATTTATTGGAGACGCTTACTAAAATGATAGAAACAGAACAGGAAGCATTGAAGAAAAAGAAAACAAGAAAAGAAGCCATTTATGCTGCATATGATCGTTTTTATAAAGGCGATATAGCAAAAGAATTTGTACGCGGTTGCCAGGAACAGGGCGGTTTAATTACGCTGGATGATCTTGCAAAATGGAAACCCGTAGAAGAAACACCCATGCATGCAAATTATAAGGGCATTGAAGTGTATAAGCTGCAGCAATGGACGCAAGGGCCAATGCTGCTGCAATCGCTGAACATACTTGAAAATTTTGATCTCAAAAGTATGGGTTACAACAGTACCCGTTATATACATACGCTTTACCAGGCTATGAACCTGGCCTTTGCTGATCGTGATTTTTATTATGGTGATCCTTATTTTCCACCAGAGGAACCAATGAAAGGTTTATTAAGCAAAGAATATGCAAAGGAAAGAGCCAAACTGATTACTTACGACAAAAACAATGCACTGGCCGGACCGGGTGATCCCTATCCTTTTGAAGGAAAAATAAATCCATTTACCAAATCGATGCAGCAAAGAGGATTTGCAGTAAATACAAAAAACCAATGGGATACAAATAACCCGGGCGCAGATTCAGCTTATCACGACAGGCTTTGGCGGGGTACCACCTCTGTAGAAGCAGCAGACAAAGATGGATGGGTAGTAAGTGTT
>JBDSOC010000007.1:0-6934 GCA_039915085.1 Chitinophagaceae bacterium | reverse complement strand
CAATCAGGGAATTATCAAGTTTACATATAGCGGCTGTTTGCATGGCAATATCATAAGGGGTTAATTTATCTTTACCGGATATATGAAAAACGCCTGTAGCGTCTTTTTCAATAATCAGCAATATACCTATTGCCAAATCCTCTGCATAAGTAGGCGTGCGCCATTGATCGTGTACTACCTTAATTCGTTTACCGGCTGAAATGCTTTCCTTTACCCAGGTAACAATATTCTTTCTTGTACCTGTCAATGTATTTCCGTACACCAGGCAGGTGCGTACAATTGCGAAAGGGATTTCGCTGGTTTCAACAATGCTTTCCGCCTGCACCTTGGTAAACCCGTACCAGCTTAGGGGGTTTATATCATCATCTTCTTTATAATCACCTTTTTCACCATCAAAAACAAAGTCAGTAGAAATATAAATGAAATGCCTGCTGAAAATTTCTGCACTTACCAGTAAGCGGGCAGTTGCCCTTACATTAACATCTTCACAGCTTTCCTGGTTCAACTGGCAATCATCTGCCTGTGTCATAGCAGCCGCATGTATTACAGTGTGCGGGGTTTCTTTTTCCATTATACCGTTAACTAAAAAATCATTGGTAATATCAGCGTCATAATAACTGAAGTTTTCCGAAGGAGTAAAAGGCAGGCGGTTTTCACCTCTCGCAACAGCTATTATATAGTAGCCTTTATGCAATAACAGTTTCACCAGATGCTGTCCAAGAAATCCATTAGCGCCTGTAATTAATATTTTCCTCATAATAAAAATGCGTAGATAAATTTACTGCTGTAAAAATAAACCCGGGCCCGTTACGATATATATATTATTAATTTTTCACTGTTGCCATTACCGCTAACTGTAAAGCTCACACCTTTTTATATCATAAATGTTATTGGGTCAGGACCTGCCGGGGATTTTATTCAATAAGGTAAGGTTGTGAAAAACCAGGCAACAGGTAAAAACACCTAAGACAGGTTAAATGATTTTAACCTGTTTATAAAATAAAGTAATGGTTTAGCTGAATCTTGCTGTATGGGATCAAATCCTTATTTTTGGGACTTAGCTTAACGATTATGTAGAAAAATTTGAACATTTATTGCCATATGTTTAAAAATTTTTAAACAAAAACCGACTGTGTTAAATTAATGGGCGAAACAAAGAAAATCACAAGTATAGGCGTACTGACTTCTGGAGGTGATGCTCCCGGCATGAACGCCGCCATCCGCGCAGTAGTACGTACAGGACTTTATCATGGGCTGGATGTATATGGTGTTATGAGGGGCTATAGTGGTATGATAGAAGATGATATTGTTAAAATGGAATCCCGTTCTGTAGCCAATATCATTCAAAGGGGTGGAACTATACTTAAAACAGCCCGTTGCAAGGAATTTTTTGATCTGGAAGGAAGACAAAAAGCATATAAAAATCTTAAAAAAAGAGGCATTAATGCGTTGATAATAATTGGTGGAGACGGTTCCTTTAAAGGTGCTTTAAAATTCAGCCAGGATTTTGACATTCCCTGTATAGGCATACCCGGAACCATTGATAAAGATATTGCCGGCTCCGATTTTACAATAGGTTTCGACACTGCCGTAAACACAGCAGTAGAAGCCATTGATAAAATACGTGATACGGCTGATGCGCATGACCGCCTTTTTGTAATTGAAGTAATGGGCCGGGATGCTGGTTATATTGCCCTCCACAGCGGTATTGCAACAGGTGCAGAACATATTCTTATACCAGAACGCAAAACAGATATAGAACTGGTGGTAGAATCGCTGCTGGAAAAAGAAAAACGCAAGAAATTAGTGAACATGATTGTGGTAGCGGAAGGCGATGGATTTGGTGGTGCAGAAGAAGTGAGCAAAGTGATAAAAGAACGTATGCCCAATGCAGATGTAAGGGTTTGTATACTGGGTCATATTCAGCGCGGAGGCTCTCCCAGCTGTTTAGACAGGCTTATTGCCAGCCGAATGGGCTACCATGCAGTAGAAACCTTACTGGAAGGCCGTTACAATGTTATGGTAGGCATACAAAACAATAAAATACTTTATACACCGTTGGAAAAAGCCGTAAAGGCAAAACAAAAAATCAGTGATCAGTGGATGAGAATTGTAAAAATACTGGCCAGCTGATTTTTTTTATATAGGTATACCCTATGGTTTTATTATCAGGCCCTGTACAATTCAATAAAAATAACTACATCATTAACCCATAACAAAGAAAATGTCAAAACATCTTTCTAAATACCTGCATCAGACAATGGATAAACAGGCAGGTATTGAACATGCTTTTCACCGCACCAAGATTGTTGCCACTGTTGGACCCGCCTGCGACACTTACGAAAAATTACTTGACCTTGTAAAAGCTGGTGTAAACGTTTTCCGGCTCAATTTTTCTCACGGCAACCATGAAGACAAATTGAAAATTATTGAACACATCCACAATATCAATAAAACACAACCTTACAACATTGCAATACTGGGCGATTTACAGGGGCCCAAATTGCGTGTGGGAGAAATAGAAAACAATGCATTACCGGTTGTTGCTGGTGATATACTCACATTTACCAATGAAAAACTGGTAGGCACCAAGGAACGCATTTATGTTTCATATCCAAACCTGCACGAAGATGTGAAAGTTGGTAACGTTATTATGATTGATGATGGCAAACTGGAGGTTAAGGTAATTGATATTGCAAAGAACAATGATGTAAAAGTAGAAGTTATCCTGGGTGGTATTATATCTTCCAAAAAAGGTATCAACCTGCCCGATACAAAAATTTCATTGCCGGCACTTACCGACAAAGACCTGGCTGATCTGGAATTTATTATTGAACAGAAACTAGACTGGGTAGCACTTTCTTTTGTACGCAGTGTAAAAGACATTGTTATCCTGCGCAGTAAACTGGATGAAAAGAAAAGCAAAACAAAAATTATCGCTAAAATAGAAAAACCGGAAGCACTGGTTAATATACGCGACATTATAGTAGAAAGTGATGCCATCATGGTAGCACGCGGAGATTTGGGAGTTGAGCTACCGGTGGAGCAAATACCACTTATACAGCGCCAACTGGTACGCAAATGCCTGCACCGTGGAAAACCGGTAATTGTGGCAACGCAAATGATGGAGAGCATGATAGAACGTACCAAGCCTAACCGCAGTGAAATAACAGACGTGGCCAATGCTGTACTGGAAGGTGCAGATGCAGTGATGCTGAGTGGGGAAACGGCTGCCGGCAATCATCCCGCACTGGTGGTGGAAACCATGCGCAAGATAATAATGGAAGTGGAGAATACAGAATACAGGTATAACCGCGAAGATGATTTAAAACCGCAGCAACACTCTCCTTCTTTTTTAAGTGATGCTATCTGCTACAATGCCTGTAAAATAGCCAGGGACGTAAATGCCGATGCGCTCATTGGTATGACCCAGAGCGGGTACACCGCATTTATATTAAGCAGCTACCGTCCTAAGGCGCCATTGCATATTTTCAGTAAAGAAAAAACCCTTATTAACCAATTGAGTTTAAGCTGGGGTGTGCGTGCATTTCATTACGCAGAAGAAGACAGCCTGGATGAAATTATTGAAGACCAGATAGAGATATTGAAAGAACGCGGCTTTATAAAATCCGGCGACACTGTGGTAAATACCGGCAGCACGCCAGTACACTTACACCTGTCAACCAATGTGCTGAAAATCACTAAAGTTGAATAAGATGGACTAACTGAAAATCAATCATACGCAAAAACCGTTTCAATAATGAAACGGTTTTTTTATGCCAGGGCAAGGGAAAGTGGTTTTCACTAATAATTGTACGCTGTTTCTTACGAACTTAGCCTGAAACACGAAACATAGTAATTGCTATACATTGCGACTATGAGTAACAAAGAAAAAATACTTCAATTTATACAAAAGGTTTTTCCGATGCCATTGCAGGATGCAACTGCCATAACTTCCTATTTCAATGAACAGGAATTTAGTAAAAATGACTGGTTGCTGAAAGAAGGAAAAATTTGCAAAGATTATTATTTCCTGTCTGATGGCTTTATGCGTGCCTATACCTATGACCTGGAAGGAAATGATGTCACTACGGGATTCTATTCAAACAACCAGATAGTATGTGAATTGTATTCCTTTTTCAAACAGGTTCCTTCAAAAGAAAACATACAGGCACTTTCAGATTGCCAAACATGGAGTATATCATTTAATGATCTGCAAACTGTCTTTCATGCCATGCCCCAATTCAGGGAATTTGGCCGGGCAATACTGGTAAATGCGTATGCCGCGTTAAAGACCAGGATGCTGTCAACATTGCATGAAACGGCAGAGGAACGTTATGCCAATTTAATCGTTTCTCAACCTGATATCTTTCAGCATGCACCCCTGAAAAATATCGCTTCCTATCTCGGCATTACTGATACATCCCTCAGTCGCATACGAAAAGAATTTTCCAAAAAAATACATCCTTAGCAAGAACTTGTCAAATGACAAGTATAAGTTTCAATACACTGCTTTCCTTTGTGAAACAATAATAAAAAACCACAATGGAAAATTTGCCTTCTTATATCAATGTCTTTTTTATATTAACTGCACTGCTAACCGTATTTATTTTTTACAGGGCGGCTAACCAATCAAAAACAGTATTAGTCATTTTATGTGCATGGCTGGTACTGCAGTGTTTAATAAGTATAACCGGATTTTATACATCCATTACATCTGCCCCACCCCGTTTTGTGCTGACAATAGTTCCACCATTACTATTAATTGCTTTACTTTTCATATTACCAGCAGGCAGGCGTTTTATTGATTCACTGAATATTAAAACATTAACCATCCTGAATATAGTAAGGATCCCTGTAGAAATCACACTACTATGGCTGTTCATGCATAAAGCAATACCTTCCGTAATGACTTTTGAGGGAAGAAACTTTGATATACTTTCCGGCATAACCGCCCCCGTTATATATTATTTTGTATTTGTAAAAAAATGGTTGGGCAACAAATCTTTACTGGTATGGAATATTGTTTGTCTTGCACTGCTGCTGAATATTCTTGTAACCGCTGTCTTATCTGCTCCTTTTAGTTTTCAGCAACTGGGCTTTGATCAGCCTAATGTTGCTATTTTATATTTTCCTTTTACCTGGTTGCCCGCTTGCATTGTACCGCTTGTCTTTTTTTCTCACCTCGCATCAATCAGGCATTTGTTGTACAATAAAGAAGTAAGCAACAAACCGCTGGTGCAGGATGGAATGCAACAATCATTTGTTAAATAGGGTATGGAAGCAAGAAGAAGTTTCACTGTAATCAAATAAATTTCATGTCTTCTTTTGCTAATTTAGGGCATGCGCCTGAAGACTCTTCTTTTCTTGCCTGTTCACTAATTATTATTGTACGCATGGCTGGCCAATACCAGAATACCTCCCAGTAAATGTTAGTGAAATATAAGTCGCCTGAATTGATATTGTAATTTACTTTTTCTTCAAACGAGTAGAAAACTTATTTATACAATTACGCCAATACCTAATAATACAAATCCATTAATTATTGTTTTGGAAAATCTGCTCCTATTGTTGTTGCTTCCCATGCATCATAGTCTTTTTGTAACTCTGCAATCTTATTACGTGCGCCTTTCAGGGCCCCAACGCCAAGCAACAAACGAAGTGGCGGATTATCGGATTCAACGGCCTTAATAATGGCTTCTGCCGCTTTTACCGGGTCTCCCGGCTGGTTTCCACTGTAGCCCCGTATTGTATCTTTATTGGCACCGGCAGTAATTGCATAATCATCTCTTACTATTTTACTGTTATTGGCAGAACGGCCAGCCCAGTCTGTACGAAAACCACTCGGTGCTACCACCGTTACTTTGATTCCTAAATGCTGTGTTTCTTTTGCTAACGCTTCTGAATAACCAGTAACCGCAAACTTGGTAGCGTTATAAAAGCCTACTGCAGGAAATGCAACGAGTCCGCCAATAGATGATATATTTACGATATGTCCGCTGCGCTGCTTGCGCATAACAGGTAAAATTTCTTTTGTTGTATTGGCCAATCCGAAGAAATTGATTTCAAACATACGGCGCACTTCATCTTCTTCACTTTCTTCAATAGCGCCAAAATAACCGATGCCTGCATTATTCACCAGCACATCTATCCGTTTAAAAGTATTCATTGCCTTTTCTACGGCTGTCTTAATTTCGGCAGGCCTGGTTACATCTAATTTTATGGCAATAGCCGTATCAGGATATTCTGAAACAATATCTTTAACGTCGTCTGTATTACGGGAAGTAACAGCGACCCTGTGCCCCAGCTTTAATACCTGTTTGGAAAGCTCACGACCAAAGCCGGTAGAACAACCTGTTATGAACCATACTTTACTCATTGTCTTTCAATTTAATTTCTTACCGGTTACGTTAACTAAACTTCACAGAACAAGGTACAACAGTCTCCTGTAAAAAATGTTCGTTTTAAAATTCCTGCCTGTCTGATCATAAAAAAACCCGCAGCAACTGCTGCACGAAGCTTTGCAAAAAAAGAATCGTCACTAACTCCGCACAATTATTAGAAACTCTTTGAATTATCCGTTGTTGAAGCAATACTTTAATATAGATGGCTATAGTAATTAACGATTATCTTTTTTACAGGAACCGGTTCCTTTTCTCTGTTCCGCACTGTTCAGAGCAACAAGTATGCAAAAATAAGATAGCCGTTGCCAGCACGTAAATAGGTTAATGGAGGTATTTACCGTTAAAAGCCGCAGGGAGCAGACTTTTAATCTTTATCTTAATTGTATATTGTCAAAAATCTGTAGTTTCATGGTACAATAAATTCACCCGCAAATAATACAAAAATGAAAAAATACATTTCCCCGTTCGCCGTTTGCATCGCATTGTTTTTGACAACTGCTTTCGTGGCTAACAATAAAGCCAATGAATGG
>JBDSOC010000238.1:0-16824 GCA_039915085.1 Chitinophagaceae bacterium | reverse complement strand
GGACCAATGCGGTCCTGTATAAAAGCAGCTACCTTGCGTTCAGCGTAGGTCTCATACATAGCAATTATAAGCGACACTGAAACAATTACTATAATAAGCAGTAATTTCTCCGTTAATAAAAACCAGTCTAAAGCAAGTAGTATCATTTATTCAAAATCTTTTAAGGCTATTGAAAGTACCATTATTACTTATTAAAATCATCGCTGTGTGCCGGACCTTCTATTTCACTCAACTTTATGTTTGGTTTGTTTACTTCACTCACACTGTGTATATCCATTAATAATTTAGGGCTGCGGCCATTCAATACGTTCACAATGGTTTCATTTGGTATTTGCGCGCCCTCATAATGCCCCTGTGAAATAACAGAGTGCCTGCTTACATGTGCAGGTCCTTCTATTATCCAATCGGCGGTATCTTTCTTTTCAAAACGGCATTCATTGCAAATCCATTCTTTTACTTCGCCCCACTCATCCTTGCGCCCGGTAACGCGAAATACTTCTTCGCCCCTCAACCATAATTGTACTTTCCCGGCACATTTCGGGCAATCGCGGTGTGCATCCACCGGTTTTGTAAACCATACCCTGTTTTTAAATCGGAATGTCTTATCTGTTAAGGCACCTACGGGACAAACATCAATTACATTGCCTATAAAATCATTGTCTAACGATTTTTCAATATAAGTGGCGATTTCCGCATGATCCCCGCGGTCCAATATACCATGTACTCTTTTGTTTGTTAACTGGTCCGCAACAAATACACAACGGAAACACATAATGCAGCGTGTCATGTGCAGCTGAATATAAGGGCCGAGATCATGTTTCTCAAAAGTTCTCCGGGCAAATTCATACCGTGTACCTTCTTTGCCGTGGTTGTAACTCAGGTTTTGTAAATCGCATTCGCCGGCTTGGTCGCAAATAGGGCAATCCAGCGGATGATTGATCAATAAAAATTCTACTACCCCATTTCTTGCATCAATTACTTTTTCACTGGTAATATTTTTTACAATCATGCCATCCATTACATTGGTACGGCAGCTGGCTACCAGTTTAGGCATTGGCCGGAGATCTGCCGTTGAGCCAGCAGCTACTTCCACCAGGCAAGTGCGGCATTTGCCACCACTACCCTGTAGTTTGGTATAGTAACACATAGCAGGTGGGGCAACTTCCCCACCAATCTGCCTGGCAGCATTTAATATAGATGTTCCCGGGGCCACTTCGATGGTAATATTATCGATGGTAACCTTGAACAGTTTGGGTGCTTCCTTTTTTATTTCTTCAGCCATATTTTGTTTCACGCGGCGGACACTGCGGGGCAGCGAACACGGCGATTTTTATTTTTGTTTTATCGACTTCAACCTGCTCTCTACTTTGTTTCGCGCGGCGGACACTACGGGACAGCGGACACTGCGATTTTTATTTTTATTACAACTTATTAGCAATTCGTCTTATACCGTCTTTCAATAAGACAACATTAAAATTCACCAATAAACCCAGTTTCAGATTAGTCAGTTTTAAATAGGTTAGTACCTGTTTAAAGTGCAAATCTCCCAATACTTCAATGCTTTTAAATTCCAGTATTAGCTTTTCAGCTATTATCACATCTGCCCTAAAACCAATATCCAGTTTTAATTCTTCATGAACCAACGGGATTCCATGCTGTCGTTTAAAAGGTATTCCTGTTTTAGTCCATTCATGACAAAAAATTTCTTCATATACACTTTCAAATAATCCAGGTCCATACTGCCTGTGCAATCTGAAGCAAATGTCCAGGACAGATGTTGCCAGGTCATTTTCATTCATATTTTGATAAGATAAGGTTATATGTCTTTTCTGCGTCCGTTGGCCCGCCGCCGTTCGCCGCGTGAAACCTACGCCGGTGTTGCTACCGGCCGCTCATCCGCGTAATGTGCCAATCCATAATTTCTCTTCTGGCTTTCTTCCGGGTTCAGCACATGCCATTCAAACTCATCACGGAAATGCCTGATGGCCGCTGCTACCGGCCATGCTGCCGCATCACCCAGCGGACAAATAGTATTGCCTTCTATCTTACGCTGTATGTCCCACAATAAATCAATATCACTTATTTTACCTTTGCCTGATTCAATATTTTTTAGAATTTTTTCCATCCAGCCGGTGCCTTCGCGGCAAGGAGAACATTGTCCGCAACTTTCATGACGATAGAAACGCGCCAGTGTGTAAGTATGCCGCACCACGCACTGATCCTCATCAAATACAATAAAGCCACCACTACCCATCATAGAACCTGTTGCAAAACCACCATCACTTAAACTTTCATAAGTCATCATGCGCTGATCACCTTTGGCTGTTTTAAACAATAGATTAGCAGGCAGTACAGGTACCGATGAACCACCCGGAATACAGGCTTTTAATTTTTTTCCATTGGGAATACCGCCGCAATATTCATCGCTGTAAACAAATTCTTCTACAGAAATGGTCATGTCTATCTCATAAACACCTGGTTTATTAATATTGCCACAGGCAGAAATTAATTTAGTACCAGTAGATTTTCCCACGCCGATTTTTGCATATTCTTCCCCGCCTAAGTTTATGATAGGAACTATTGCGGCTAATGTTTCTACATTGTTTACCACGGTTGGCCTGTCCCACACGCCTTTTACTGCCGGGAATGGTGGTTTAATTCTTGGGTTACCGCGTTTGCCTTCCAGTGATTCCAATAAGGCCGTTTCTTCCCCGCAGATATATGCGCCGGCGCCGCGTTGTACATAGATTTCGCAATCGAAACCAGTTCCTAAAATATTTTTACCCAGGAAGCCATTGGTTTTTGCTTCTTCAATAGCCTGCTCAAGAATATCAACAATCCATGCATATTCCCCACGTATATAAATGTAAGTGACATTACTGCCAAGCGCGTAAGAACTTACAATCAACCCTTCTATCAGCAGGTGCGGAAGAAACTCCATTAAATACCTGTCTTTGAAAGTACCGGGTTCACTTTCATCTGCATTGCAAACCAGGTGCCGCGGAACGCCCTCGGGTTTGGCAATAAAACTCCATTTCATACCTGTAGGAAAACCAGCACCACCACGTCCGCGCAATCCACTTTTTTTTACTTCTTCTACTACATCTGCCGGAGACATTTTAAATGCTTTTTCCACGGATGCATAACCACCATTTTTCCGGTATACATCGTAAAAACGTATGCCTTCAATATTTACTTTGTCTATTAATACTTTTCTTCCCATTTTAGAGCTTTGAGCTGCTAGCTATGAGCTATGAGCTGATTCGTATACTTATTCAAACCCTGTTCAATTAATAATTTTTATGTGCCTGGCAATCGAAATTCTATGTAGCATCGTTGCGTCGCACTCTTGTGCTTTTTGTTTTCTATTCAGCACGCTTTACAACCCATCTCCCCAATTTTTTTTATTCTTTTACTTTACCCAGTTATTATTTATAAAATAAATCACCCGGCTAAACTTACCAACTGCCCTTTAGGGTTTGGGGGCTTCAGAATTAAACATCCAGCTCACTCCAAACTTATCTTCCAGCATGCCAAACGTAGCGCCCCAAAACTGGTCCTGCAAAGGCATGGTTATTTTTCCGCCTGCTGCCAGTTTGCTGAATATGGTTTCCATCTGTACTTTGTCCGGCATTTCAACGCTCAACTGTATATTGCCGTTAGTATGCACCGCATTGCCTTTAAACGCATCAGAAATCATTATCAGGCTATCACCAAATGCCAGCCTTGCATGAATTATCTTTTCTTTATAATCTTCATCTGTTGGCATGGGACTGTCACCATAACGGCTTACCATCAAAATTTCTCCACCCAGCACTTCTTTATAAAAATTCAGTGCTTCTTCCGCATTACCGGCAAAATGTATATAAGGCGTCAGTTTCATACAGCAAGTTTTTAGTATTCATTTATTCAAAGCTGATCAGGGTGCTGATTTGCTTTATTATTGAGCCAGCCTGGTTTTGTTTTATAAATTATTGATTGCACAACAAATGAAACAATTAAGGCGCCCGATATTATTTTTAAAATAAACTGTCCTTCAGCGGCAACAAAAAACCATAAGATGCTTAACAGGCAAATACCAATTAAATGTGCGGCAATAACAGATTTAAAATTGGCTTTGCAATTCATCATTAATTATTTACTGCTGCATTGTTTCTGCATTCTGCTATTATTGCATCTACTTTTTCTTTTGTCAGGTGTTCCCGGAATGTTTTACCGAACTGCATCATCGGCGCATAACCACAGGCACCCAGGCACTCCACCGTTTTTAATGAAAAGAGGCCATCTGCTGTAGTTTCACCGGGTTTAACAGACAAAGTATCACTGATGTATTTAATGATATCATCGCTGCCATTGATCATACAGGGCCCGGTCTGGCAAACTTCAAACATATATTTACCTACAGGCTTCAGGTTGTACATGCTGTAAAAAGTAGCTACCTCATATACTTCAATCGGTTCAATATGCAGCAACGAAGCCACATAATCCATTGTTTCTGCACTCAGCCAGCCACCAAATGTTTCCTGTGCCATGTGAAGCAAAGGCAACAAAGCACTTTTCTGCTTTCCCTCCGGGTAGCGGGCAATGATTTTGCTTACTTCCTTTAATTTATCTTCTGAAAAAACAACACTCATTATTTATTCTTTCTTTTTTTCAAAATTTTTTCCAGCATTTCAACATCTGCAAGATCTTTTAATGTGTTACTACCATCGCTATTTTTCTTTTCTGCTCCATTTTGTTTTACTGTACAAGTGAGTGACACAACGATGATGCCATGAAAATTCAACGCCCGCCTCATAAACTTTACAACCTGATATGAGCTTTCTTTACTCGTAACTCAATGCACCTCTTCAGGGCAACGGTTTAAGAATCCAGTTCTCCTGCAATTAAGTTCAAACTGCTCATGGTCATAATTGCATCGCTCAGCATAGCGCCTTTTGTCAGTTCACCATATGCCTGATAATATATAAAACATGGCCTTCTGAAATGTAAGCGGTAAGGCGTTCTTCCTCCATCGCTGATTAAATAAAAACCCAGCTCACCATTGCCACCTTCCACACTCTGGTATACTTCACCCGATGGTATTGCTGTCTCGCCCATAATAATTTTAAAATGCCAGATCAATGCTTCCATTTTGGTATACACATCTTTCTTTTCCGGCAGGTAATATTCAGGAACATCAGCATGATATACTTCTGCTTCCGCACCGGTAAATGCCTGTACTTTACGGTAGGCCTGTTCTATAATACTCAGCGATTGGCGCATTTCTTCATTGCGTACCAGGAAGCGATCATAATTATCGCCGGTACTGCCTACGGGCACTGTAAAATCAAAATCTTCATAACTGCTATAAGGCGAATGTACCCGCACATCGTAGTCAACACCGGCTGCACGCAGGTTGGGACCGGTAAAACCATAATTCAACGCACGTTCTGCACTGATGGCACCAGTACCCTGTGTACGTTCTATAAAAATACGGCTGCGTTTAAAAAGGCTTTCAAATTCAGTGAGCACGGCGGGATATTCATCCATGAATTTTTCCAGCTTGACAAATGCAGTATTGGTAAAATTTCTTTCAAACCCACCAATACGGCCAATATTAGTAGTCAGCCTGGAACCGCATATCTCTTCATATATTTCGTAAATCAGTTCGCGGTATTGCATTACATAAAGAAACCCGGTATAAGCACCGCTGTCTACACCAACTATTGAATTACAAATAAGATGGTCAGAGATCCTGGCCAGCTCCATAATAATAATGCGCAGGTAATCTACGCGTTTGGGTGTCTTAACTTTTAATAATTTCTCGCAGGTAATATGCCATCCCATATTGTTAATAGGAGAAGAACAATAGTTCATCCGGTCTGTAAGGGTGGTAATCTGGTAAAGAGGCCGGCGCTCTGCCAGTTTTTCAAATGCGCGGTGAATGTAACCGATGGTTTGTTCTGAAGAAACGATTTTTTCCCCATCCAGCTCCAGAATATTCTGCATTACCCCGTGGGTGGCCGGGTGGGTAGGCCCCAGGTTAAGCGTGGTGGTTTGCTTTTCAATAGAACCGTCCGGCAGTTTTATATGATGATGTGCTATTTCAGACATTCTTTTTCGTTTGCTTTTAAATCATTTCTGATTGCTGATTTTGAGATTGCTGATTTCTTCTATTCTCAATTTCATTATTATAATTTACCCCAGGTATTTTTATCTCTTATTCATTCCTTTACGCTACAATCACTGATTAAATATTCCCTGTTAAACATCAGGTCTGTGCGTTTGCAAGCCTTCTTTTCAGTGTAGGTCTAGAGGGGTTTATCGCCCAAACATGGCATCGTCCTTATCAATCCTTGTACCATCTTCCAGCGGAAATTCTTTGCGCATGGGAAAATAATCCATTTCATCTACGTTTAAAATCCGCTTCAAATTGGGGTGACCAACAAAATTCACCCCAAAGAAATCATAGGTTTCTCTTTCCATCCAGTTGGCAGTTGAGTATAAATTGGTGGCCGTAAAAATATCCGGGCTGTTAATATCTGTAAATACTTTAAACCGGATGCGTACATTGTCCTGCAGGTTATGTACATGATAAACAATCGCAAGCTCCCTTCCTTTTTGGTCCGGATAATGAACCGCGCATAAAGTAGTAAGAAATTGAAACCGCAGTTCAGGGTCATCATATAGAAACTGCAGCAGCTTAAGGTTCTGATCCTTGGGTGCCTCAAATGTCAGCATCCCACAAGGTTCCTCAAAATTGGTCAGTTGATCACCAAATTTCGCCGTTAGTTTCTCTTTTATTGTTTCGTTGGTTAACGCCATGTTTTAGCTACAAGCTTTGAGCCTTTAGCTGCGTAGCCAAAGGCAAATTATCTGATCTTACTTTTATTTAAGCCGTGCTAAAAGCTAGTAGCTAATAGCTTTTACTGTATTCCGTAACTCTCCATTAATTGTTTGTACTGTTCACCGTTTCTGCGGCGGATGCTTTCTTTGCCCACCAATTCCTGGATCTTCATAAATCCATCCAGCACTGCTTCTGGCCGCGGCGGACAACCCGGTATATATACGTCAACAGGTATAATCTGGTCGATACCCTGCAAAACGCTGTAAGTGTCAAAAATACCACCCGAAGATGCACAGGCACCCATACTGAGCACCCATCTTGGTTCTGCCATTTGAAGATAAACCTGGCGCAGTACCGGGCCCATTTTTTTTGCAATGGTACCCATTACCATCAGCAGATCGCACTGGCGGGGAGAAAACCCTACCCTTTCTGCACCAAATCTTGCCAAATCATAATGAGAACCCATGGTGGCCATAAATTCTATACCGCAGCATGATGTAGCAAAAGGCAGCGGCCACAGCGAATTTTTTCTTGCCAGGCCAACTACATTGCTCAATTTGGTAGTAAAAAAACCATCACCAGTATGACCTTCGGGCGCACCTACAATCTGTATGGGTTTACCGCCTTCATTCTTTACGTTATATTGTACCGGACGAGACATAATTAGTTAATATTAGTGATAATGAAACCATCCAGTTATAACAACAAACCCTTTCATTGAATGTTTTTTGATTTTCATATTTTCACATTAATTATCCGCCCGGCCAGGCTGTTTGGACGGGGCGTTCCCACATTTCTTAGTCTTCCCAGTTTAAAGCGCCTTTTTTAATGATATAAAAAAAGCCGGCTAAAAAGAAAGCAACAAACATCAATACTGCTCCAAAACCTGCCCAGCCCAGTTCCCTGAAATTAATGGCATATGGGTAGAAGAATATCACTTCCACATCAAACAAAACAAACAATATGGCAACAAGAAAATATTTTATGGCCATGGGCTGGCGGGCATCTCCATGACTTTCTATACCGCTGGCAAAATTCTCCAGTTTATCGGAGGTCTTTCGTTTAGGTCCAATCCAATGGGTAATGCCCATCATGGCCCCTATAAAAATAACTGCAAAAATGAGTTGAATGGCTATCGGTAAATAACTACCCGCGCTGTTTACGTCTGTTATTGGAACATTGGCTTGAAGTAGGCACCACGATATCATTCAAAAGATGGATTGTTAAGTAGCAAAAATAAGGCAGCACCATCAAATTCCCGCTTTCGAAAATGAAATTCCTGAAATTAAAAATCCTCCGCAGGTATGCGGAGGATTTCCTTTATCTGGTAACACTTAACAATTTATTTTTATCTACATTACTTGGCCCCTGTTTTGGGTTTGGCAGGTTGTCTTGCTGGTACTTTCGCCGGTGGCCTGCTTAAAATTTCTTTGAACCTGGCGAGATCCGGATTAGCAGGATCTGTTTCCAATCCTTTGTCTATATACATCAGGGCTGTTGCCTTATCTTTTTTAATATCATTATAATATTGTATGAGGTAATAATAAGATTGCAGCACCTGCGCCTTATATTTTACTGAATCCAGCGTTCTGCCTTTCTCTGCAAGTGTTTTATATGCATCTACAGCCAGGCCTCCGGAATTGGTAGAATCATCCTGTGCCTGCTTACTTCTTGCACACCACAAATAACCGAATATCTCAGTTGGGTATTTTTGCTGGTAAGCATTGCAATAAATACTATCAGCAACAATATAATTTTTTGCCTGGTAATAAGCCTGCCCAAGATTATACAAATCAGTATTAGAAGGGATCTTTTTCATATTATACAACTGCCTTAAGAAATTAGCTTCTTCTACACGGTTGCCTACTTTTTTTGCTAATGCGGCCGCTTTAGTTAAGAGGTCAACTTTTCCATCATACGAGGTATCTGCTATCACTGCTTTAGAATAGGTACTAAAGGCCTCCGTTTCATTACCCGGGAATTTTGCCAGCAATTCAGCCCGTGTAGAATAGTCTGCCGGTATAAATGCATCGGGCTTCTGTTTTCCAAAATATTCATCCATATATTTTTTTGCATTGGCAGAATCGCCCTGGTCACCATATGAGTACGATATCAGCCTGTAATAACGCGGGTCTGCATTGGCGCCTTCGGAACTGATTTTTGCCTGAGATTTGGCAATGGCATCCGCATAACTTTTGGCGGCGTACAGGTTTCCGATTTTATCGAATTCATCGCTCGGTTTTGGATCAGTTACCGTCAGGTATTTATCAAAATAACCGATAGATTTTGGCACATCAGCATGAAAATACCAGTAGTAATACAATTCATAATAAGCGGGGGCATAGGCAGGGTCCATCTCAATGGCCTTTTCATAAGCCGGCAGGAATTGCTCCTTGTTATTTTGTGTCTGGTAAATTTTACCAATCTTATATTGCGCTTCTGCATATTTGGGATCAAGCCCCAAAGCTTTCTGGTAAGAAGTAACCGCTGCACCACCATCTACCAGTTTACGGTAGGCATCCCCAAGAATAGAGTAGGTGTAAGGACTTTTGAAATTTTTAACCTGGGTAGCAAGATTCAACTTTTCAATTGCATAGTGGGGATCTCCGCTTTTTGTATCCACATCAGCGTTTGCCTGGCCAATGGCTGTCAGCACATCAATATCTTTTCCTTTAGTTAAACTGATAGCGGTTTCAAAACGCTGACGGGCGTCATTGGTCTTGCCTTCCAGCAACTCTATCTGTCCAACTCCAACTAATATTAGTGGTGCACTACCATTGGTACCCAGTGTTTTCTGGTATAGATCTTTTGCTCCCTGCTGGTTTTTATTTGCGAGAAGCGTTTGCCCCAGCCAATATACTGCGGCAATATCATTGGGATTGGCCGCTATTACTTTCTCAAATTGATCCTGGGCGCTTTTATATCTCTGGTAGTACAAAAACTTCTTACCCTGGTCAACACTTTGGGCCAACAAAGCACCGGCGCTTACCGCTACTGCTATCAGGCTGAATGTAAATTTCTTCATTGTTGATTCCTTTTGTTTTTAGTTGTTGTGTGCTTGTAAATGTATTAAAATAACCAATCCGGCAATTCATTAAAATATTTTAATTTTCTAATTGATTTGGGTAGATCTTACTTCAAACGACATCCGTGCCGGAAATAAATAAGCCCTCTTAAAAATCAACTGGCCTCTTTCATAGATGAGGAAATTGGAAAATCCGCTGCCAAGCCCATCATAATTTTCTTTTAAAATATAATACAAACCGCGTACCATTGGATAGCGGCGGGTAGCTATATTATACTGGTAAGGCTGTGTATACACAACCGGCTGGCAGGCAGCACATTCTATACCTGCAATTTTTACCTTTTTTAAAAAACTTGTTTGAGAGGTGTCTTCTTTATTGCCGATCCAGCTTACACCCACCAGCCCAATGGCATCTGTATTATTCCCTACGTAATCAATTACTCCCTGGCTGCTTGTAGCTGCCACAACATTTTTCCCCAATGGCTGTCCTTTTGCAAGGCTGTCTGTAACATAGCGCACTGTGCTGGTAGAAGATAATCCATCCAGCACTACTTTATATTTATATCCGCTGGTTCCCTTTACCAAAGAACGCATATCGCTCATGTCAAACAAAGAATCTTTTGCGTCTTTGTTTACTATTACTGAAATGGCGTCAAAAGCCAGTTTACCATATACCGGTACATATCCTATCCTGGTTTTCATCAGGGCTTCCTCATCCCGGCTGAGGGCCCTGGTTATAAAAATCATGCGGATGCTGTCGTTGTTTAAATCCTTGATGCAATCCGCTTCCGGTTTGTAATGCGCAATAATTTTTGCCGTGGGCCAGGAAGCTTCAAATACTTTTATCTGGGAGTCAATAACCGGTTTGAAAGACTCGTCGGCGCTTATCTGTATGGTGCCACTGGTATTTGTTTCAACCGGTACCTTTGATGGTGAGTTATTACAGGCACATATTACTGTAATGATGCCGGATACAACAACCGTATTTATTTTATTTATTACTGCCTGGTAAATGTTCATTCTGAAAAATAATTTTTTTTGTAGCCACGGTATATGCGGAATGCCCCGTAAATAACAAACAGAACCGCTAAAGAGTATCTGAAAAATGGCCGTATATCCACCTCAAATCCAAAACGGTCGGCAAATGCATAAAACAACCCCACACCGGCAATAAGAATGCCCCAGCCATAGTCCAGGATTGACCGTCTTAAAATATAATTCTTTGCTTTTCTGTCTGAAAAATCGTTACTCATGTTCAACTGCATTTAGCCTGTGGCAAGTTAAGGAAATTTAATTTTCACCCATATCAAATATTACCGGGATAGTGAAGTAAACAGCAACAGCTCTTCCTTGCTGTAAACCCGGTTTCCATTTTGGCATTTTGGCCATCACCCTTATAATTTCTTTCATGAAAACTTTATCCGTTTGGGTAAGAAATGCTACATCTGACAATATGCCGTCTTTATTCACCACAAATTTCACCGGCACGCGTATTTTTTGCCCGGCTGCCATGGCATCTTCGGGCACCCGCAGGTTTTTGCTGAGAAATCTTATGAGTGCAGCAGTACCGCCCGGGTATTCTGGCATTACGTCAGCAGTTTCAATAACAGCGGATTCAGGAGCGGGCTCCGGAGCCTGCGTAGCAACACCTGCTGGTTCCGGTTTTGAAGCAGATTGGTTGTCGCCAGTGGCAGCAGGACCGTCTGAAGTAATATCACTAATAGCCTTATTATCCAGATCTGCTACGGTATGTGCAGTACTATCTGTAACCTGGTTATCGGGTACAATCCTGGGCGGATCATTGGTGATAGTGGCTACCGGTGGTAGTTTTTTTTGTAATGGAGGAGGTTTATTGGGGATCATTTCAAATTTTTTGAGGTTTGCATCGGGGGGTATAATCAAAGGGTATGGCGCAATACTACGTTCCTGGCCGGGTGGCTTTAATAAATAGTGCCAGCCAGACAAAACCACTACAAGACTTACAATAACCGCCATAGACAGGTACAGTCTTTTATTATATTCTTTCCGTAATGGGTAAGCGCCGTATTGTTTGTTACGGTTTTCAAAAATAATGTCCAGCAGATCGCTCCGCAAAATGGTTTCTGCATTCATAACTAAAATGTTTTTTAAAAATAAGCAGGTGATAAAAGGGAATGGGATAAGACATTTGTGCCGCGAAACAATATCACTGGTACACTTTTTTTCTTATGCCATTAACCTTGCACTTTTGAATTTTGCAATAACCAGCGCTGGTTTTTTATTAGATGCCTGCTAAAGACATATCCATAAAACGCGGAAAAATTTGTGAATTTGAGAGGAAATTGACGGGGTCTTGAAGAGGCCGGTAAATTGTATTCGGGTTCTTTCTTATATTCAATCTACATTCTTCAAAAGTACAGCAGCCACCATACCTGCTGTTTCCGTGCGTAATCTTGTTGCACCCAATGCTACAGGTATAAAATCATATTGTATGGCAATTTCAATTTCATCTGCCGTAAAATCGCCTTCCGGACCTATTAATATTAGCTGGTTTGCAGATGGATTGATAAGGCTGCCCCCAAGGTTTTTTTTGTCTGCTTCTATACAATGCGCAATAAATTTCTGCTGATAATCTGCCTGCACCATAACACTGTCAAATTTTACCGGTTCATGCAAAATGGGCAACCATGCCTGGCGGCTTTGCAGCATGGCGCTGACTAAAACATTTTTCATTCTATCGTACCGGAAATGTTGTTTTTCCGTTCTGTGGCAAAGTATCGGAAAAATGGAGGTTATCCCTATTTCTGTAGCTTTTTCAAGGAACCATTCAAACCGCACCGGGTTTTTAACCAGTGAAATACCGATGGCTGTTTTTCTTGCGGGCGGCACAATGAACTGTGTACCGGTAACGGATAAACGGCATTTCTTTTTATGCGGGTCAGCGATGGAAGCAGTTACCAGGTTTCCCTTGCCATCTGCCAGGTGCAATTGTTCACCCGCTTCCATGCGCAGCACGCTTACCACGTGCCTGGAATTGTCTTCATCCAGCACAATGGTACCGGTTGCCGGTTCAATATTTTCTGTGTAAAAAAAAGGAAGGTTCATGAAGAACAAAGGTATAATGTTGAAGGCACAAGGTTGTATAAGCGTCCGTTGTACAATTTAAGCGGGCGCCAAACGTAAATAGATTTCCTGAAGATCCTTTAGCAGAAAGTGTTCCTCTCTGTCAAAAAAGGTTGGGATGGGTTCAAAAAAAAGCTCCCGGTTAAATGGGAGGCTCCTTTTATGCTTACTAATCCAATATCTTATCAGAATGGAACTTCATCATCATCCATTGGTAAATCATTCATTTTACTTCCAGCCTGTACATACAATTTGGCGCCACCGCCACCGTGTGCGCCGCCATCTGGTGGAACCCGTTTAAAGTTACCTCCGCCTCCAAAACCAGGCTGGCCACCTGTTTCATCATCTTCAATAAACTTTTGTATGTGCAGAAGGGCACGAAGTTTCACATTTTCCAGGCTACCATTACGGTGCTTGGCAATGCGCACATGTGTTTCGCCCTTATTACTCTCCCCCATTTCATTCTGGTTAATATCATAGTATTCCGGCCGGTACAGGAACATGACCATATCCGCATCCTGCTCAATAGCACCCGATTCACGCAAATCGCTCAACTGCGGGATTTTATTTCCTTCTTTCCTGGATTCTACAGCACGGCTTAACTGGCTGAGTGCAATGATGGGTACCTGCAATTCTTTGGCAAGACCTTTCAGGTTTCTTGAAATATTGCTGATTTCCTGTTCGCGGTTGCTGCCATTTCCACCACTTGTGCCGCTCATCAGCTGCAGGTAATCTATAATGATAAGGCCCACATTGTGTTTGTTTTTCAAACGGCGGCATTTTGCCCTCAGTTCAAAAATGTTCAGCGCCGCGGTATCGTCAATAAAAATGGGTGCTTCAGATAAACGCTGTATACCTTTTGCATACAATTGCTTCATTTCATGTTCCTCTAGTTTACCACGTGCAATTTTCTCAAGCCATATTTCACTCTCGGCAGAGAGAATACGCTGTACCAGCTGGCCTGCGCTCATTTCAAGGCTAAAAAAGGCAACACCGGTTGGCTTGGTGGGGTGTAAAGCTGCATTACGGGCAAGGTTAAGCGCAAAAGCAGTTTTACCGACTGATGGGCGGGCAGCAAGAATGATAAGATCGGTACTCTGCCAGCCATAGGTAACTCTATCAAGCGTCGGAAACCCGGTAGGCACACCCGTTATATCTTCGTTTTTATGACGCATGTCTTCAATACGTGCCACCGTTTTTACCAGTATATCGTCAATCTTGTCGAAGTTTTTGCGCAGGTGATTATTGGTAATCTCAAATAGTTTGCCTTCGGCATCGTCCAGCAGGTCAAATACGTCTGTAGAATCTTCGTAAGAGTCATTAATAATTTCACCGCTGATACGTATCAGTTCGCGCTGAATAAATTTTTGCAGAATAATGCGCGCATGTGCTTCTATGTTAGCGCTGGATACAACGGCATTGGTTAACCGCGTTACAAAATAGGGCCCTCCTACTGTTTCAAGTTCTTCCTTGCTTTTCAGCTCTTCTACCACTGTTAAAATATCAATGGGCTGGTTTTTTTGCTGCAGACCCTGCATCACTTTAAAAACCCGCTGGTGCGCGTCTATGTAAAAACACTCCGGTTTTAATATTTCGGCAACTACGTCAAAAGCACTTTTTTCCAGCATTATAGCTCCCAGCACGGCTTCTTCCAGGTCTTTGGCCTGGGGCGGCACTTTGCCGTATACCATTGTGCTTAAATCTATCGAACTCTTGCGCCTGCTTTTGGCGCGGTCTTTATTAAGGTTAGTTAAATCCATGTTGTTCCAGGCAGAAAATGGGTTAATGGCAATGGTTTTATTACAGTCGCAGGTTTTTCCGGGGGTCGGGGCTATAAAAAAGATGCCCGTTCATTGAATATTCTGTCCTTAACCAATGGGTTGTACGCCGCCTTATCATTTTACAAATTTTGCCGGTAATGCCGGTTGCTATGTTAAGGAATTGTTACCCGAAGTCAGGACGGCGAATATAGACTTACATTTTTTTCCGCGAAAAGAAATTGTCTGTTTATATTTATTGCCACAGCATCCACAAGGTAATCCACCGGTTTACCAGCTTATCCACAGCGGCTAACAGGCTTACCCACAATTTAAAAAATTTAAGCAGCTTTTCCACATAAAAATCCCCACAGCTGGTGCATAAGAAAATACGCAGAAAAATTTGGGAGTAATACTAAAATTATAAGATCCGGCAGCAACAACGTTTTGCTGCATTTATACAATTTTTTTTATGTGAAACAAGCCACAGAACAGCTATCAGCATTTTTGCGTCGCACACTTGTACGCCAGCAAAGGGTTTCAGCCGCCAGCCGACCTGCAATGCCCGTGGCTACTGGTAAAAACACTTACATGCTATAAAAAATACCCTAAAGTTGTATTTGCACATTAAAAAAATAGTTGGAATTTTAGCGTAACATTAGCTGTAAGCCGTAAACCAATTAATAGTTCCCTGTATATTTTATATGCCTGGAACTAATAACAGCTGGTAACCGGCAGCTAAAGTCTAAACCTTATACCATGGCTTATAATGTAAATTTTATTCGCGGCTTTCCAATAAAGCTTCCCCGGATTCCCGACAGTAAAAAAAAGGAGATAGCGCCATTGCTCAATGGAAAAGGCTATATCATTAACTACCGGCATCATTCCGCTGTAATGAATAAAAAAAGGAAATTTGCTTTTTTTTCTGCGTCCAATATCAGTGGAAAAACATGGGAAAAGATAATCCGCAAAGGCAATTTCAAAAAAGATAAAACGGCGATAGCAGCAGAATACCAGTTGGGCAATGAACTATACAATGCCATAAAAGCAATCAACGGGCGGCCCAATGATTTTCAACAGGGACACCTCACCTCCTTCCAGGAAGTAATCTGGGGCAAAACGCATGAAGAAATAAAACAGGCAGCCAGCGACACTTTTTATTTTACCAATTGCGTACCACAGCATGAGCGGCTGAATGTTGGCTTATGGCGCAGCCTGGAGCAATACGTTCTTAAAACACAAACGGTAGATCATGATCTTAAAGTAACGGTAATAACGGGCCCAATGCTTTCAGATAATGACCCTTATTATATAGAAAAGATAGGCGGACAATTTGTAAAAATACCCTGCGTATTCTGGAAAGTGGTTTACTACCGCAATCACAAAGGTCTTAATGCGGTTGGTTTTATGATGAGCCACACACAGTTATTGCTGCAGGATGGCACGGTTACTTTTAAAAAAGATGCAGTAAGAGAAATGGTGAAACCCGCCCCCACAGATGATTTTTTTATGGATTATAAATATGACTCCGTTTACCAGGTAAGGGTAGAGTTTATACAGGAAAAAACCGGGCTGAAATTTATGCTCAACAAAGTACATTTGCCTTACCAGGTAAAAGTTAAAAAAGACCTGCTCTATAAAAGGATTGAAGTGCCTGCAGGCAGGGCCATTGCTGCGGCAAAATCAGGCGTAGCAGTACTTGATTATAAACTGGACGGAATTACTTTGTAAAGATTATTAGCCTCTTTATTACTACCGGCAAAGGCCAATTGCTAATTGAACCCCCTGACGCAACCGTTGTTTCATACCAAAACAGGTATGCTTCATCCGTACTTAATGCAACCCCTTCTCTTATTATTGCTAACATGTAACACGGAAATTGTTCATGAACCGGTACTGTTGCCGGAAAGAAAACATGCATGCTATTTATAATGAAGAAAAAAAATATTAATAAATTATTAATTTATAACCGGGCAGCCGAAAACGGTATCCAGAGTAGGCAAAAAATAAATCATCATGGTACAGAAACCGAATCCATACAAGGCGCTTACCCCCTTTAAGGACAGCGCAAGAAAAGCACCGGATGCAAAAAAAGGAAAAATTGTATCCGC
>JBDSOC010000216.1:0-15340 GCA_039915085.1 Chitinophagaceae bacterium | reverse complement strand
TAAGTTGATTGACATTGGACTTCGCTGGGTTTCATTGGATATTGAACAAAGTTACTGGACGGTTATTTCAGGACATTGGATGGTCTTGTGAGGTTGCTAATCCCCGTCAATCAACTTGAGAACAAATCTACATGTGAATAACTATGTGGACAAGAGCATATCCACCCTATTTTAAATATTCGGTATTTACTAACTCAATAGTAAATCAACTATTTAGCCCTGTTTATTCTACTATTCCCAAATACGGAAAAATACTTTCTATATTGGTTTTTTAGTATATTCCGAAATAGCATAATTTCGTACTTTTACTATGGTAAATATGGCATATTTGTATTCTTTTTACACCAGAGCATTCAAAATCAGTTGCCCCTTTAAAGCAACAAATAATACCTTATGAAACAGTACGACCCCTCCCGACCCATTAAAGTAGCCATTGCAGACGATCATGCGCTTTTCCGCGCTGGCGTAAAAACCGCATTGTCTGTTCGTAAAGATATTGAGATGATTGCGGAAGCAGATAATGGTATGCAATTACTCAACCTGCTTAAGCATATTGAGCCAGATGTAATATTACTGGACATTCAGATGCCACTTATGGACGGTATTACAACCTTACCGGAAATTCGCAAACTATATCCGGATATCAAAGTAATTATACTTTCCATGCATAATGACCACTCCATGATCTCTAAATTGATGGAAGTGGGTGCAAACTCTTACCTCACTAAGAATTCTGACAGTGAAACCATCTATCAGGCCATTAAAACATGTTTTGAACAGGAATTCTATTTTAATGAGCTTACCAACAAAGCATTACTTTCCGGCCTGCGTACCAAAAAAATGGAGCATACGCCTGACGATGTACAGTTAAACGATAAAGAATTGCGTATCCTTAAGCTGATGTGCGAAGAAAAAACTACCAAGGAAATAGCTGATATTGTGGATATCAGCCCCCGCACTGTAGAAGCAATACGCGACAAGCTAAAAACCAAAACAGGCGCAAAAAGCATGGCTGGCCTGGTGATGTATGCTGTAAAAAACAAGCTTTTAGAAGAAGGAGCGTAATCGCCCGCTTATATTTTATTGAACAGTCCCGCGCATTTGCCGGGACTGTTTTATTTTCGGGGGGTTTATGACCGATTATATAGTTTACAATGGTAGTTTTCATAAAAATAGCACCCCACTGGTGAGTGCTGGTAACCGTGGTTTGCGGTACGGAGACGGATTATTTGATACCCTGAAATTTGCCGATGGTAAGATTCATCTGGATAACTGGCATTTTGAACGGCTTTTTAATGGTTTGCGACTACTGGAGTTTGAATTACCTCCTTATTTTACAGCCGTATACCTTGCAGGCCAGGTAGAGGCGCTATGCAAAAAAAATCAGCATAAAACTGCAAGGGTACGCATAAATATATTCAGGGGAAACGGCGGCTTATACAATGCGGAAAATCATTTTCCCAACTGTATCATTGAAAGCTGGCAACTGCCCGAAGTGGACTTTAATCTAAACGAGAACGGCCTGGTAACCGGTATTTACAAAGATGCAAAGAAGCCGATGGATAGATTTTCAAATCTCAAAAGTAATAATTACCTGCCATATACAATGGCCGCACTGTATGCCAAAAAGCAACAATGGAACGATGCTTTTCTTTTAAATGCTGCAGACAGAATATGCGATGCTACTATAGCCAATATTTTTATTATCAAAAATGAAGTTATCTATACAAGCCCTCTTCAGGAGGGATGCGTTGCAGGTATAATGAGAAGGCTGGTACTGGAAACTCTTCCCGCTAAAGGGTTCAATTGCCAGGAAAAAATAATTACAGAAGAAGACCTCTTTACGGCAGATGAAGTTTTTCTTACCAATTCCATCAAAGGCATACGCTGGGTGGGCCATTGCGGAGCCGCTTCTTATACCGGCCGTTTTGTAAAAGTCATTTTCGAAAAATTGTTGAAAAAATGATAGTATAATCTTAAACATTCTGTTGTTGCTCCTGTTAAAAAGTTTTATCAGATTACAATAATAAGGTATGCACACAGTAAACATTTGCTGGTTCAGAAGAGATTTGCGGCTGGATGATAATGCCGCCTTATACCATGCTTTAAAAAGCAACAATGCCGTAGTACCCGTATTTATTTTTGATAAAAACATACTGGAAAAACTGGATGAAAAAGCTGACCGGCGTGTTGAATTTATACACGCTGCATTAACGGAAATGCAGGATCAGTTAACAGCCAAAGGAAGTAGCCTCGAAGTATATTATGGGTATCCGAACGAGATATATGAACTGTTACTGAAAAAATACAAGATTGAAAAAGTATTTACCAATAGTGATTATGAGCCGTATGCTGTTCAGCGCGATGAAGCTATACAGAAACTTTTAGAGGCCCGCGGTGCTTCTTTGCACAGCTATAAAGACCAGGTTATTTTTGAAAAGACAGAAATAGCAAAAGAAGATAGCAAACCTTATACAATATTTACGCCTTACAGCAGGCGCTGGAAAGCGGCTTTAACCGATTTTTATTTAAAAAGCTATCCAGTTAAAAAATACATTTCTAATTTATTCAGGCAAAAGGGGGTGATAATACCTTCCCTGGAAAACATGGGGTTTCAAGCGGTTGATAAACCATTCCCTTCACAACAACTAAATACGGTCTTAATAAAAAAATATAACGACCAAAGAGATTATCCTGCTATTCATGGAACTTCTAAATTGGGCATACACCTGCGTTTTGGTACCATCAGCATACGAAAACTGGCTGCAAAAGCAAAAGAATTAAACGGGACCTTTTTAAATGAATTGATCTGGCGGGATTTCTATCACATGATATTATGGAATTTCCCTCAGGTAGGAAAAGGTAAAGCATTTAAACCGGAATATGATTTTATACAATGGAAAAATAATGAAAATGAGTTTGCGCAATGGTGTAATGGTATGACAGGTTATCCTATTGTAGATGCAGGCATGCGCGAATTGAATGCAACTGGTTTTATGCACAACCGTGTAAGAATGATCACGGCTTCTTTTCTTGCCAAACATCTTTTGATTGACTGGCGATGGGGTGAAGCATATTTTGCAGAAAAATTACTTGACTATGATCTTGCTGCCAACAACGGTGGCTGGCAGTGGGCTGCAGGCAGCGGTTGTGATGCAGCACCTTATTTTCGGATTTTCAGTCCAACCAGGCAAACAGAAAATTTTGATAAGCAGTTAACATATATAAGGAAATGGGTACCTGAACTGGACGAACTCACTTATCCGCTACCAATAGTGGATCATGATTTTGCACGGAAGCGCTGCCTGGAAGTTTACAGCAAAGCACTAAAGAAATAATGCCGGCGTTTATTTATAATTTTGCTGGCTGATTATTCAACAAATAAATTACCCTGTGCAGGCAATTTCACACTTGCAGCATTAACTTGTTTGTATACAGCCAGTAATTTTTTTACCGCCTCTTTTCCGTCTTTTCCCAAATCAATACTGTAATTGTTCACATATAAATCTATATGTTGGCGCATAACACTTTCTTCCATTTCCTGTGAATGCTGTTTTACATAATCAGCCAACACCGGGTAATTGCTGAAAGCATATTCAACACTTTTACGGATAAGCGCATCTATTTTTTTTTGCATTGAATAATCAATATTTCTTTTTATTACAATACCCCCCAGTGGAATAGGGTATTGTGTTTCCTTCTCCCAGTATTCTCCCAAATCAATTATTTTTTTGAGACCTTTCTGCTGGTAGGTAAACCTGCTTTCATGTATGATAACACCCAGGTCAGCCTGGCTGTTGATTACAGCGTCCTCAATACCTGAAAAAATAATAAATTGTTTGTGCTGTGCACCTGGATAAGCAAGTGAAAATAACATGTGTGCCGTGGTATTTTCTCCGGGAATAGCAATTGTTTTTTCATTTATTTTTTCCTGAGAATCCATTTCATTCTTCGATATCAGTAATGGCCCAACGCCCTTACCCAGTGCCCCTCCGGAATTTAATACAATATATTCTTTTAAAATCAGTGGCAATACGCCATAGCTTATTTTGCTGATGTCCAGTTTGCCTGCTATAGCCCAATTATTAAGGGTTTGGACATCTTCCAAAACGGGCTCAAAAGAAAAGCCGCCTGTATCAATTTTTTTATTGATCAGTGCATCAAAAATAAAAGTATCATTGGGACAGGGAGAAAAGCCGATTGTCAGTGTCATAAATTTTGAACAAATTGAATTAGCGTAGTGTTCAGGTTGATAATGGATTCTTTCATGTTCCAGTTCTTTTTATTTCTTTCCCCTATATAATTAGACATGCTCCTAATTTGTAAAAAAGGAATGTTTTCCATTAAACAGGTGTAGTGTAAAGCAGCGCCTTCCATAGATTCCGTTACCGCATTAAAGTTTTCTTCGTAAAAAGCCAGTTTTTGTTTACTGGTTGTTATTTCATTCACCGATATACCTTTTACCTGTTTCAGTTTTGTTTTTTTTAATAAATCATTGTAAGGATTTACTAGCCAGGTCTTGGTATACGGAAACTCGTCTGCCGGGACCAGCTTTAAATCAAACAATGTCTTTAACTGCTTTAATTCAATAACGCTCTGGTCTGCAATGGCATCCTTTTTAACTACAACAACGGAACCCAGTGAAAGGTTTTTATTAAAACAGCCTGCCACCCCCGTCTGTATAACCAGGTCATATTTTTTCAACTGTAATTGTTTGGTAAGGTGGTAAGCGGTAGAGGTTAAGCCAATACCGGTAATCAATACATCAGGAAGACCATTTTCATTGTTTACGGATGTAGTTTTTAACCAGGCGAGAAAGGGCGCTATTTCTTTGGTGGTAGCCGCTATTAATAAATAATTCATGTTAAGCAGGGATTGATAAAATGCAAATGTCGGCAAATAGACTACTAATGCGGCCGATATAGTAACTTTGCCAAAATTTTTATCAGAGATGGTGTACCTCACAAGAGTGGAGCATTTTAACGCGGCACATAAATTATTCAACCCGGCCTGGAGTGCAGAGCAAAATGAGGCGGTTTTTGGCAAATGTGCCAATGAGAACTGGCATGGACATAACTATGAATTATATGTCACCATAAAAGGAACACCCGATAACAATACGGGTTTTTTGTTTGACGTGAAAAAATTGAGTAGCATTATAAAAGAGCATGTGCTGGAACTCCTTGATCATAAAAACCTGAATATGGATGTGCCGTTTTTAACGGGTAAAATGTGTTCTACCGAAAATCTGGCGATTGGCATATGGAACCAGTTGGTGCCACAACTGCTGCCAGGCGTTAAACTTCATTGTATTAAGCTGTATGAAACACCAAGGATTTATGTAGAATACTACGGAACATAAATACTGATAAGCTTTAAGCAACCTGCTTATATGGAACAAATTGTAACCGCTCTCTTCGGTCTTTGCACTTTCAATTATGCTATAGCAGGGGATTGCAACAGGTGAAAACTTTCATTCTTCAAACAGCAGAAGAAGCGGTGGTGATAAAAGGAGCAAACAAACCAGGAAACATTGTATTAAAAGGATGCCGCCTGCTGCCGTTACTATTATTTCAAGCAGGTAATGCTGAATTTTGTAATTTTATTATTGCGCCTGCGAACCTTTAAGTAAGTGTGCTGTAATATGTTATTTGGCTGACATTTTTATTTGTGGAATAGCCAGATTTTTCTAAGAATTGGATTTTGGAGCTATATTTTTGCTTTCTTTCAGAGGGCCACTTGAGCAGCACACTTTTGCCACAGTGCCCTTAATAGGTTTCAGTATTAACTTTTTATCTGAATACAATGAGTAACAAAGTTGCCGTATACCGTAAAGAACATTTTAACGCAGCACACCGTTTAAACAACCCGGACTGGGATGCGGATAAAAACAAACTTGTTTTTGGTAAATGCAATTTGCCTAATTACCATGGTCATAATTATGAATTGGTTGTAAAATTAATTGGGGAGCCGGATCCGGTAACAGGATTTGTGATGGATTTAAAAGTTTTGAGTGATTTAATACAGGACAAGGTGCTGATAAAATTCGATCATAAAAACCTGAACCTTGATACCGAAGAATTTAAAACAGTAAATCCCACGGCTGAAAATATTGCCATTGTTATTTATAATTTATTACGTCCTCATATTCCTTCAATAATTGATGTACAGGTAAGGTTATATGAAACGGAAAGAAATTTTGTTGAATACCCGGTTTAATAATATCAGCTATTATTATTTTTTTATAAATACTTTCATATAAAATAGTTCAGATGCCATATAAGAAGATAGAACAATATGATGAGGCAGTAACTCTAAAGCTGGTAGAGAATTATAAGGACACGCTTAACCTGCTGGGTGAAGATGCTGAAAGGGAAGGATTGTTGAAAACGCCGGAGCGGGTAGCAAAGGCTATGCAATTTTTAACCCAGGGTTACCAATTGGATCCGAAAGCAATCCTGGAATCAGCAAAATTTCACGAAGATGTAAGTGAAATGATTATTGTTAAAGACATAGAACTGTACAGCATGTGCGAGCACCATATGCTGCCGTTTTATGGTAAGGCGCATGTAGCTTATATTCCCAATGGGTATATAACCGGCCTGAGTAAAATAGCCAGGGTAGTGGATGTGTATTCACGGCGTTTACAGGTGCAGGAACGATTGACGCACCAGATTATGGAAGTAATACAGGAAACATTAAATCCCCTGGGGGTGGCTGTTGTAATTGAAGCCTCGCATTTGTGCATGATGATGCGTGGTGTGCAAAAACAGAATTCCGTTACTACTACATCAGCTTTTTGTGGCGAGTTTCAGAAAAATGAAACCAGGAGTGAATTTATACGGCTGATAGGTTCCCATCTTCATTAAAAGAATCTATATTTCATAGAAGGGTTTATCTGAAAGTTTTATTTGCTTCGGATAAACCTTTTATATTTGATGCATCAATCTGATGATATGAAACATGCTTATGTATTTCCGGGCCAGGGTTCCCAGTTTGCCGGTATGGGCAAGGAACATTATATCAACAATGCTTTTGCTAAAAAATTATTTGAGCAGGCAAATGAAATTTTGAAATTCCGGATTTCAGATATTATGTTCACAGGCACGGATGAAGACCTGAAACAGACCAATGTAACGCAGCCAGCTGTTTTTTTACATTCGGTAATAGCTTATAAAAGTATAGAATCAGCCAAACCTGACATGGTTGCGGGTCATTCTCTGGGAGAATTTTCAGCACTGGTAGCAAACGGAACATTGAGTTTTGAGGATGGTATGAGGCTGGTAAGCATTCGTGCCACTGCCATGCAAAAAGCATGTGAATTAGAACCTTCTACTATGGCGGCAGTACTGTCACTGGCGGATGATAAGGTAGAAGAAATATGTGCGCAGGTACAGGAAGAAACGGGTGAGATAGTCGTTCCGGCTAATTATAACTGTCCCGGTCAACTGGTAATAAGTGGCAGTATTAAAGGTATTGAAATTGCCTGCGGGCGGATGAAAGCAGCCGGCGCCAAAAGAGCATTGGTATTGCCGGTTGGCGGCGCATTCCATTCTCCGTTAATGGAACCTGCAAAAAAAGAATTGAAAGCGGCCATAGAAACCACCACTTTCCATCAGCCTACTGCACATGTATACCAGAATGTGGTTGCAAAAGCGGTATATGACCGGGAGGAAATAAAACAAAACCTGATTGATCAGTTAACGGGTGCCGTACGCTGGACGCAAAGCGTAAAGGCAATGATAAAAGACGGCGCATCAAAATTTACAGAAGTTGGTCCTGGTAAAGTATTACAGGGGCTTGTTGTAAAAATTGAAAAGACCATGCAGGTGGATGGCATTGATTAGAGAAATTGCATGTAAGAAATTGCTGATTTTGTGATTTCGGTATTTTGAGATTTGCCGGATATGTTACAGAAAAAGAAATCTAAAAATCACCAATTCCTTAATCAGAAATATTTGAAGTTGCTGAGTTGTAAGAGGACAGGGATATTGTTATTTACTGGATATGTTGCACCAAGGAAATCTCAAAATTACTACATTCAGAAATCAGCAATTGCTACACATTTATAGAGCAATTGATCCATTCCGCATCAAGATTTGCATTGTAATATTTTTTATAGAAATTGATAGCAGGTTCGTTCCAGTCCAGCACCTGCCAGGTTATACCATTGAATTTCTTTTCTTTAGCTTCTGCAATTAATGCATCAAATAATAATTTACCCAAACCTTTACCACGCATTTTTTCTGTTACAATTAAATCTTCCAGGTACATGCGTTGCCCCTTCCAGGTGGAATAACGGATATAATACATGGCAAACCCTTCCACATTGCCATCGGCTTCAGCTACAAAAGCCCACCATACTGGATTTTCTCCAAATCCGCTCTCAATAAAATGATCCAATGTTACCGTAACTTCCTGTGGTGCTTTTTCATACAAGGCCAGTTCCCGTATTAATTCCAATAATTTTGGACAATCTTCTTTTACGGATTTGCGTATAATAACACTCATTGTTAATTGTCAATTATATTTATTAATTCATTTTCCACCCGGCCCCTTCACAAATCTTCCTGGTTTTGCATTGGTATGTTCTCCATCTTTTAATACCTGCACACCATTTACAAATACCTGCATCATGCCGGTTGCATACTGGTGCGGCTTATCAAATGTTGCATGATCCATTATGGTTGCCGGATCAAAAATAACTATGTCTGCATAATTACCTGTTTTTAATTCCCCTCTTTTTAATAGTTTTAAATGCTTTGCCGGAAGATTGGCCAATTTCTTAACAGCATCTTTTAGAGCAAGTGTTTTTTCATCGCGGCTATATTTCCCAAGTACACGTGCAAAATTTCCATAGGCGCGGGGAT
Organism: Chitinophagaceae bacterium; assembly: GCA_039915085.1. GTDB lineage: Bacteria > Bacteroidota > Bacteroidia > Chitinophagales > Chitinophagaceae > JACMLD01. The sequence goes on along the minus strand of JBDSOC010000216.1, from coordinate 6,470 downwards.
GTGCATTTGATTTCAAAAAAACGCCTTCATTGGTATACGAAGCTTCATCGCTGCCAAAACTTACCCAGGGAAGCGGGATTTGTTTCTTAATATTTTCTTCGCTTATCATAAAATAGGCAACACCCACTCTTGTGCTGTCCTGTATTATTAAATCCATCGCCGTTTCTTCCACCGTCTTTCCGCGGATAGCCGCTACTTCTTCCAGCGTTTTGCCAGTATATTTTTTTAAAGTGTCCTGTTTAAAGCTTAATAGTAAAACATGTTTCGCTCCTTCCGATCCATAATACAAATTCTCCCAATCGGATGCATCCGTATTCATAGCGCTTGTCATTTGTTTTCTTATTACTGGATCATGCAGGCGCTGCCATAATTTTCCAAAACCGCCATCCTGCAATGAAGGCGGGAAAGCCGATGTCATGCCGGTAGCCCCTGCAGTATATGTGTACATATCAGCCGTTATATCCAATCCTTCTTTCCTGGCGCGTTCAACTCTTTTAATGACACTGTCCATTTTGCCCCAGTTATTTTTGCCTGCAGCTTTTAAATGAAAAATTTCAGCGGGTATGCCGGCTTCTTTTGAAATTGTTATCAGTTCTTCAATGGCTTCATACAATTTATTTCCTTCACTTCTTATATGACTGCTGTATGTGCCGCCGTATTTTGCAGCTTCTTTTGATAAGGCAATCAGTTCATCTGTCTTTGCAAAAAAATCTGGCGGATAAATGAGTGCGTTTGTTACACCCAATGCCCCTTCTTTCATGGCCTGGCCCACCAGTAACTTCATGCTGTCAAGCTGTGCAGGCGATGGCGTTTTGTTGTCTTCGCCAATAATGTATTGACGTACGGCACCGGTACCAACAAACGATGCGATGTTACACGAAATGCCTTTGTTTTCCACGAAATGCATGTATTCACCCAATGTATTCCAGCCCACTGTATATTTAATATCGCCCTGCCCATCCTGCAATTGCTTTTTCATTTTTGCGTTGAGCGGAGCCATGCTTGATTCTGTAAAAATTTCTGTTGTTACGCCCTGCCGTATATCACTTTGCGATCTGCCATCTTCAATCAATGATTCTTCAGAATGCCCCATCATGTTAATAAAACCCGGCGCTACTGCCATTCCTTTTGCATCGGTTTCATTTTTTGCATGGGCGTTTTTAAGGTCGCCGATAAAAGCAATGGTATCTGCATTGATAGCGATATCAGCTTTATATGGCTCCGCACCATTGCCGTCATAAATTAATCCGTTGCGGATGATGATATCATAGGTAGTTTGTTGTTTGCAGGCAAACACGCAAATAGAAATAATAAATGCCGGAAATAATTTTCTCATACAGGTAAATGTATAATAATTATTCTGAACACCCGGTTGGCTGCTGTGTATAAATGTGGTGATATACTATTACCCGGCTTTAAATGGGTGATGAAACAGCTGAAAGCCGGTCGTGAATTTTTCCATAGAAAAGTAGAATAATATCTAATTTCATTGCTGGGTTACTTCTACCCCGGAAAATATGCAAAAAAGCAATCAATCAGCAAACAAGAAATATGTCATTGCCGTTGCAATGGTACTGATAGTTTTAGTTGCTGGTTATTTTATCTGGAATAAGGCGAAAAGAGAAGCATCACCGTCTGCTGGCGACAAAGCTACTACTCAATCCATTGCGGTATTACCATTTATTAACAAAGGTAATGAGCCAAGCCAGGAATATTTCAGTGATGGTTTATCCGATGGAATACTTAATTCCCTTGCAAATGTTAAAGGACTGAAAGTGTCTGCCAGGTTTTCTTCATTTCAATTCCGCGGGATAAATATCAATATAAAAGAAGTGGGACAGAAATTGGGTGTCAGCAATGTGTTGGAAGGAAGTTATCTATTGCAGGGTGACCGGATTCAAATTACTGCGCAATTGTTTAACGCAGAACAAGGCAGTTATTTTTGGTCTGCCGATTACAATGAAAATATAGATGATATGTTCAGCCTCCAGGATAAAATTGCCCATGCGGTTTCAAAAAAATTAGCCATTATATTACCAGAAAATGATATGCAATTGCCGCCCCGGATACCTGTGGCCGGGCCCGCTTATGATTTGTATTTACAGGGTCGCGCACATTGGAACCTGAGAACCCCGCCCGACTTGAAAAAAGCCATTAATTTTTTTAAACAGGCCATTGCACTAGAGCCATCATTTGCAAGGGCGTATTCGGGCATAGCAGATTGTTATACAGCTTTGGGTTATGGCAGCCACCTGGCACCGAAAGAATCATTTTCAAAAGCAATGGAAGCTGCAACAAAAGCATTACAACTGGATACCACTTTGGCTGAACCGCATGCTTCCCTTGGTTTTTACAAATTTTATTATGAATGGGATTGGGCAGCGGCAGAACAGGAATTCAGGATGGCCATTGCATTAAATCCAAATGATGAGATTGCTTATGATTATTATGGATATTACCTCACAGCAATGAAAAGATATGAAGAAGCAGTTGTTATTCTTGCAAAAGCGGCGGCGCTTGACCCGCTTTCCGTGCCTATTAAAACGGATATTGGTTTTAGTATGTACTATAGCCGCAATTATGATACAGCCATTGCAAGATTACAAAGCTTAGTACAAAAAAATCCCCGGTTTATGCTGGCAAATCTTTGGCTGGGCCGTGCTTACCAGGCAAAAAAAGATTTTCCTTCAGCACTTGGCGCTTATCAGAAAGCATTGGAAATTGCTGTAAACTGGCCGGTTGCCCTGGCAGCTATCGGTAATGCATACGGTGTAAGTGGCGATAAGGCTGCAGCACAAAAAGTATTGGATACACTGTATTCGTTAAAATCCTCCAGGTTTGTCACTTCATACGGTGTAGCCCTGGTGTATGTGGGCCTGGGCGAGAAAGACAAGGCATTTGAATGGCTTACTAAAGCAATTGAAGAACGTTCACATTGGCTGGTATGGCTTAGAACAGATCCCCGGTGGGACCCATTGCGATCAGATATACGCTTTGCGAAATTAGTGAACACTGTTGGGTTGCCTGATTGACCTAAAAGAAAAATTGGTATTGCAAAACAAATTGTCCTTTTCTTGCGGTTTCCCTTGGCAGGTTGTTGCTTGTCAAATCTTCTTATACCAATATCAAAACTTTCGCCGGATGGTTGTTTTAAAATAGTTGAACCGGGATTGTTTTGGTTATAACGAAACCAGATTTGCCCAAGTATAGTGAGTTTGATGTAGTGGTCTCCTTCATTATTTAGTTTAAGCCGGAACTCGTCTGTTTCTTTTTTTTCAGGAATTGTATTTACCTGCGATGATACAGTGAAGGGAAAAATTAACGGCACCATCAAACAGGCAATAAAGCATTGGAATGTCTTATGGGAGTATGATAACCAGGCCCGGTCCAGGCCGTAGCTAAGTTTGTTTTTTTTCATGGTGGCTGACAGGTTTAAAGAAAATAAAAGAAGGGTTATAGTTTCTGGCTACAAGGTTTGCTGTATAAAGGTCAGCTAAAAAAAAATTATCTTTTTTACCGTTTTAAAGGAACTGAGTGGCTGGCATATTCCGGGTGGTAGATGGTATGAGTGACCGGGTGATTGAATTGAGCAGGTGGAACAGCATGTCTGGTTGCTTTATACAGCCATGTTTGCCGGATCATTTATAAAAGAAAATAGGTAACTTCAATTTCACCATAATTTTATTCAAGACAATGTTACCTGGCTATTGCAATCCTTCCAGGTTGAAGTGCCCGTGCAGAAAAAATATTTTTTGCGTGGTGCATTGTCTTTTGTTTCTGATTTTTTATTTAGTCATTTGTTGTACTTCTTTTGCCCAGCGGGTAAAAATAGAGCGCCTTAAAAATCAGCTGATTTCAATGAACGACAGTGCCAGGGCAGATTGCCTGAACGTTTTGAGCCTGGCATATGTTTATCTGCACGCCGACACTGCAAAATTATATGCACAAAAAGCATATGCCGGTGCTTCTTCAATCAATTACCAGCGGGGGATAATCATGTCTTTAAACAACAATGCGCATATTGCGGGATTTTGTTTGCATGATTATCCATCGCAGGAAAAGATCAGCCTGCAGACCATTCAACTGTACACGAGCCGAACGAATGAAAAAGCGCTGACGGAAACTTATATGAACCTGGCGTTGGCGTTGTTCTGCCAAAGTTATTTCGACAGGTCCAGGGAAGCCTGCAACAGGCTGATACAGATTTCAAAAAACACCGGCGATACAAAAATGCTGGGTGAAGCCATTGCTTTACTGGGTTGCATTAGCCTGGAAACCGGCCACTATGACAAATGTTTTGAATACTTCAATCAAAGTCTTGGCGTTTTTAAAAAGGTCAATGACGATTACAATACCGCTATTTTACTGTCTAAACTGGGGGATCTTTATAGTCTGGCCGGCGATCAGAAAACAGCGTTAAATTTCTATTTTCAAAGCCTGCAGTTTCCCAAGGGCGCTTCCTTAACATGGCACCCATTGGTTGATTTGGGCGATACTTATTATTTGCCCGAACAATATGATTCTGGCGCCAACAACGAAGCCAGCTATATGCAAAGCATAAAATGGCTTACTATCAGAAGTAATTATACTATTGTTCCGGAAATATGCAGGGCTGAAATGCATATAGCAGCAAGGCAATACAACAAAGCCCTGGACCTGCTTACGCCGGCTTTACGGGTATACACAAAAGCAAATGACAGAAACCAGGTAATGCGCATACTACTGGCTATTGCAAATGCCTATGAAAGAAAGAAACGGTATAATGAAGCCGAATACTTTACTAAAACCCTTTTACAAAATGCCGCAAAATACCGTGCCAGGCAATATTTACGGGATGGCTACAGGTTGATGGGCAGTTTGTATGATAAACAGCTTTGCATAGACAGTGCTTATTCCTATTACCGCCTGTATACAAACATGAAGGATTCGGTTGCCATGGATGAATTCAGTAAAAAACTGGCTATGTACAAAGCCGCGTCGGAAACCGAAAAAAAGCAGGCACAGATAGAATTGCTAAAACACGAAAAACTTATCAATCAGCAGCAACTGCAACTCAGCCAGCAAGCGTTTAAAGGAGCTTCTTTTCAAAAAAAAATGCTAATCAGCGGTATCCTGATGTTGATATTACTCGGGATAATAATTTTCAGGAATGTAAAGTTAAAACAGAAAAATGAAGCGAGCCATCATGAGATAGTAAAAAATGAACTGAGTCTGCAAAAATTGGAAAGCGGAAGAATCAAAAGTGAATTGCAGCAACAGGCTTCGGATTTAGAAATGCAGGCATTGCGTGCGCAGATGAACCCTCATTTTATTTTTAATTCTTTGAATTCAATTAACCGGTTTATTTTTCAGAATAACCGGGAACAGGCTTCAGAATATCTTACAAAATTTGCCCGGCTAATACGGTTGATATTGCAAAACTCACAATCTTCTTTAATACCACTGGAAAGTGAGCTGGAGGCATTACAAGTTTATCTTGAACTGGAAGCTGTGCGGTTTGATAATCATTTTGATTTTACAATTCAGACTGATGCGGATCTGGATACCGCTGTTTTAAAAGTACCTCCGCTTATTATTCAGCCATATGCGGAAAATGCGATTTGGCACGGACTGATGCATAAAGAAGAAAAAGGTCATTTACAAATCGATTTATTCGAGGAGGGAAGCATGTTGTGCTGTAAGATTACTGATGATGGGGTAGGAAGAAAAAAAGCGGTTGAACTAAAAAGCAAATCTGCTTCCACCCATAAATCAATGGGTATGCAAATAACTGCCAGCAGAATTGCAATGCTTCATAAAGAAAAACATACTGCCACAAAAATAGAAATTACCGATCTTGTTTTGCCCGACGGAAAGCCGGCAGGTACAGAAGTATTAATAAATATTCCCCTTTGTTATGATTAGAGCAATTATTATTGATGACGAACAGCATTGCCTTGATACATTGAGCTACCTTCTTAAACAAAATTGCCCGGAAGTTCAACTGGTGGATCAATGCCGTTCAGCAAAAAGCGGTTTAGAGGCAATCAGGACACTTAAACCGGATCTTGTATTTCTTGATATTGAAATGCCCATAATGAATGGTTTTGAATTGCTGGAACAGTTATCAGTTTTATCCTTTGCTGTCGTCTTTACTACCGGCTATGACCAGTATGCCATAAAAGCCATCCGCTTTAGTGCATTGGATTATTTGTTAAAGCCGGTTAACCCAAAAGAATTGGTTGAAGCAATAAAAAAGGTACACGAGGCGCGGCATTTACCATTGGCAGAACAGTTTCAAATGCTTTTGCAGCAAATACAGGATAAAAATATTGGGTTTAATAAAATTGCTGTCCCAACGGCAGAGGGCTTTGAACTGATACCTGCGGAACAAGTGATATACTGCGAAGCAAAAGATAACTATACACATTTTATACTGGCGAATAAAACTAAAATAATAGCCTGCCGTACTTTAAAAGAAATAGAAAATC
>JBDSOC010000165.1:0-26623 GCA_039915085.1 Chitinophagaceae bacterium | reverse complement strand
ATGCCCAGTCAAATCCTGCCAATCCCACAATCTCTGCGGTTAATGCACTTCCCAGGTTTAACCAGCAACCATTTACTGCTTCGCCCTGTTTAATTCTCCTTTTCAAATTTTTCATCGTCCTTATTGGTTTTACGATATGCTTTTTCAAACTCCTGAATTGGCTATTCTTACCTGTTTTACGGTTAACAAGCTAATTTATGACATTATCAATGTAAATCCGCTCATCATCAATCCGGAGGGAACTAAACTGCATGCGGGAAAATTGCAGTTATACACGAATATGCCTCACTCCTGAAATTATAAACTAAGCTATCAATTGTGGAATTTATTACCCTGAAATGTTTTGTTATAAGCAAATTTTTAGATTGTAATAGAAAAAATCAAATGGCATGGTATTTATTTATTGAATTATATACTTAAAAATTAAAACATCAAAATTTATGCAATTAGCAAAACCCCTGGATAAAAATATCCAATTCCTGATAACTGCCAATTACCAGCGTATGATGTCCTTTGAACAGGCCGCTTTTTTAACAAATGAAAATAGTTTTAAAGAATTTTATTTACAAAAGGCGGAAGAAAGCGAAATCAACATGCAGCAATTGTACCTGATGCTAAATCTGAAACAGCCTGTTGATGCGGGGAACGCAGGATTAGCAAATATTGCAACTGATGCATACCTGCCCAATATTTTTAATGGCAAGAAAAACACCATCAAAATTCTTGAATCAATTAAAACAGTAGAAAAAACCATTGCAAAATGGTATAAGAACACGCTTAAAGAAATTTCCGATCTTCCAAATGAAATGGTAGAACTGGTTAAAGAACAATACAAGTCGCTCAATGATGCGCAATTGCAGCTTGAACACTTGTAATACTAATTTTACCAGGTAAAATTTACCCGCCTGAAATTGGAGGAGAAAAATAGCCTATGAAAATAGCTACGTATAATGTGAATGGCGTAAACGGACGCCTGCCTGTGCTGCTCCGCTGGCTAAAAGAAACGATGCCTGATATTGTTTGCCTGCAGGAGCTCAACGCACCACTGGAAAAATTTCCCGAAAAAGCAATAAAAGATGCGGGTTACAATGCTATCTGGCACGGCCAAAAAAGCTGGAACGGTGTAGCCATCCTGGCGCGTAACCTGGAAATAAAAGAAGTAAGAAGGGTACTTCCAGGCGATCCGGCAGATATGCATAGCCGTTATATCGAAGCTATTGTTGACGACATTGTGATTGCCTGCCTGTACCTGCCGAATGGCAATCCTGCACCCGGACCCAAGTTTGATTACAAGCTGGAATGGTTTAAACGGCTGACCGCTCATTCAAAAAAATTGCTGGCCCATAAAGTACCGGTAGCATTAATTGGCGACTTTAATGTAATGCCCACCGAACTGGATGTATACAAGCCGGAGCGCTGGACAGATGATGCGTTGTTCAGGCCGGAAGTACGTACCGCATTTAAAAAACTATGTGCGCAGGGCTGGACAGATGCCATTAGAAAATTATACCCGGGCGAAAAAATATATACTTTCTGGGATTACTTTCGCAATGCATATGCAAGAGACGCAGGTTTACGTATTGATCATTTCCTGTTGAGTTCACATCTTAAGAAACGTCTCCTTACTGCAGGCGTTGACCGCCACGTACGCGGATGGGAAAAGACAAGCGATCATGCCCCGGTATGGATTGAACTGGCAGACGATTAAATGGTTTGCGGACTGGCAGAAAATATTCCTTTTCTATTATTTAGTTAATGACTTGTTCCCCCCTTCAATTTATTTTTAAGCATACTTGCTGCATGTGTATACCCCCCTTCTGCACCATCTACAAAATGTATGTGGCCATCTTTCATATCGCGGACATAGCAGGACATAATTGAGGAATTGCTAACATGTATTCCATAAAAAATGCTGCCTGCATTTTCCAGCTTATCCAAAGCAATTTGCAATACTGCTCTTTGTTTTGCAGTACCGGACATCACGGTATTGATTTTTCCATCAATCACAAGTGTATCCGACATTTCTACCAGGCGGGTCAGGTATTGCTTACCTTTTTGTGTTTTGAAATACAAAGAACCCAGCAAAGAGATGCACCACTGGTAAAATATATCCGCATATTTAATCCTGCCGATACCTGCACGCATCTCTTTACCCAGCCTGCTAAATGTTGTTTTCAATTTAAGTTTGGCAATTGAGATAGGTTGTCTCTTTGAAGGTGATCCATAGATTTCATCTATCTGCTGCATGATCATGCTAAAAATTTTATTTTGCTTCTGTCCATCACGTGATATAATAAGCAGGGTAATTACTTCTTCTTTATTTTCAGGGGGCGGTATCCTGTTCCACCGGCATTGCATACCATTCATATCCAATGCAGTTTCCTGTACCTGGTGGCCGGCCAGCAGGTAATCATCTCCTTTAATAACGGATTCGGCATACTGTAATCCTTCACCCAAAATAATTGGTATGGGAAAGATATCAGAAAACCCAAATTTGCAAATATTGAGCTGGTAACCCTTTTCATAGATTTCTTGTACCGCAACATGACCAATACGAAGTTCAAGATTAAAATTAGCCAGCGTCTGTGCTTTGTATAATAACAAAGCAGGCATTAGTTTTTTTATAAGTACAGATGGTACAATAAAGGTTGCACCATCGCCACCGAAAAAGAAGGGCACGGGCATGTTATCACTGAAAGAGATATTAAGTATGGTTACAATACTACCGGTAGCTATAAGATTAACGTTTTCATGTAAACCCGTTTTCACTGCAGCAGTAGAACTTTTTATATCAGTGATTATCACATACCAGTCAACGGGAACCTTGTGAAACAGTTCCTCTTTTAATAACAGCGCAACAAGTGATATATTATTAACGGGCAGCGCCGCGTAAAACGCATCGGTATTTTCCTGCATTATAACGGGTGACGATTATTACTAAATGATAATGATTACTGATAAAGATAAAAACTTCTGAGCTTGTATAAACTTATAATTGGCTGACGGGCCTGGAAAACTGCAAACTTTCCTTCCATTTTGAACTATGAAATTTCAACCACAAGAAGAAAATCTGTAAATACAAACTTTTATTCCGTTCATATACCAGGGACTGTTGTTGGTTGAATATTTATATTATATCGGTTGCGATAAAATATCTTCATATAGTATGGCTTAACAAGCATATTGTCATGAGAGACTAAAAGCAGCAGAGATTGCTGCTTTTTTTGTTGAATTTACCTGTTGAAACCTCATTAATCGTCTAAGGCTCTCTCTTACTGGTCTATGATTTGGAAAAATCCCGTAATTTTTAACGCAGCAATAAACTTACCTGTTATAATAATATGGTTAGTGTAAAGTATTTTTCCGAACCGGTCCCGAAGAATCAGGTAACACATTTATATGCTGTACCGAATCAGCCCGGATAGCCGGTGTAACCATTCCGGGGTCTGGAAACATTTCCGGGTTGGGTGCGGTGCTTTGATTAAAAAAAAGGAAAATAAAAATCCCCAGTAACCCGGTAAATATTACGAGCCATGAATATTTTTGAATGGTATGAAGTGAACTTTGAGTTCCGGTGTCTTGCTGCAATAACCCATGTTGACCTGTAATAGCCCCATTAAATAAATACCCGTTTTCAGCGATATTTTGCAGCAGAATTAGCCGGTCGTCGCAAAGTAATCTACGCAAATAGGAAATATCCTGCACCAATTCCTTATCTGCATTGTTATAGGTATACCCGGCATCTTTTGCGAGCGCCTGCCGGCTTACAATTTTGCGCTGATTATATGCCAGTTGGCACAACAGTCTCATTGACCGGGCATTCAGGCTAAATGCCATTTGTAAATGCATGTCAGTAATTTGGTTAAGTTCAGGATCTACCAAAAAACGTCCGTTAATAATAAAAGGAGAAGAAAACATATAGTAAAAATAACTTATTCAACCGCTTCATGCATTTGCGAATAAAAAACAGCCCTGGCAAACCGGCGTTACCCGGTTTATTAACGCGCTGAAAGAAGTATTTACACGGGAGTTATTAATTATAGCTGAGGCGTTTATGGTTATTATTCAGAGACGAAAAAGATAATATACCAGGTGTTCCGGGAACAGCCTTATATTTACCCTTCAGTTTTTCAGCAGTAAGAATTGTTCCGGCGGGAATGCTGATATAATGGGCATTTCCTCCACCGGATTTCAAATTGCCTTTTTCTTTATTTTCATGCATACAGAATATCGTTTCCAGGGTGCTGTAGATTTTTTTACAAATCAAAGGTATTGGATTGCAGAAACTGACCTATACCCAAAAAGTGGTATTTATCCTGTTCAGGCGGCCAGCAATATTTCCACCCTGGATAACAAATCTGCTATATTAAATGGTTTCCGCATAAAATATCGCGCACCTGATGCAAGCGCAATTTCCTGGTTTATAATATCCGCAGACATTAATAATACAGGTGGTACAGAATCTGCCTGAGTTACTATCTTTTTGGTGACTTCCAATCCATTTCCGTCAGGTAATGACACGTCAAGGATAAACAGGTCAGGCAAAGCCTTTTGTACCTGCACATTAAAATCCTTTACTTTTCCAAAAGCGAAAACTTTGTATCCATCTCTTGTTAGTATGTATTTTACCAGTTCCTGGATATCAGGATCATCTTCCAGCAGGTATATTTTCTTTTTTTCCATAATTAAGGTTGAGCACAAAAAGTTGCTGCTTATATACGAACAAAATCCCCGCCAGCATAGCGCCCGGGGAAACTACCGCCACTATTGCGGAAATGGGTAGAAAAATGCCTTCTTAGAACCATTTCCAAAAAAAATGAGTATTTTTTTCCGGAATTTTGGCCAGCATGCAGAAAATAGGTTATTACCCTAATTTGTTACACGGGCGCAGATTAAGTTAAAGGCCCGGCAGGACATTCATTTTACTGCCAGCACCCTGGTCGGTAGAGGAATTACAAAAAATGGAAAAGGCTTGGATACCATTCCTGGAAATGGCTCTGATGAACTGAAAGAAAATTGATGCGTTGGCTTTTATATAGTTCAACCCGCTGTAAATGGTGATTTCATTGCTGCCGGTAGGGTACGCATAACTGCAGGCGCCAGATACTGCCAATATATCCACAGCCAGCTTTTCATTCAAATTTGGTTTGTTTTAGCTGCCTGATTGCGGAGTGAAGTTGTTTTCTATCACTTACTTAATGATGTCTTTATTCCTTTAATTTTTCTACAACAAAATATTTCACTTTATTTGTAAATCATCTCTGATTAACTATTCCCTTAAATCCCCCTTTCGGAAACTTCACCTCTCTTCTGACCCGTTATAAAAATTACCGGAAAAATATTTCATTAATTTCTTTAATGAATTAACCTTATAATGAAAAAACACATTCCCGCAGCCGAATCACTCATTTTGCAGGTTAAAGATTATACCCATTCAATTTCAGGGCTGATTGATCATTTACAGGAGGCATTTCCTGAGAAAACACCTGATGAAAATAATCCCCGCAAAAACTATTTGTACATTTCAGATGTGGTTGATGAACTGGGACGTCAGTGTGTTGACCTTGTACAGGAAGGCGGTGGTGTACACGGTATTGCATTGGCCGGCTATACCTATGTGCTGGAAAAAATGGGCATTACATTCAGTAAAATGGCAGGAACAAGTGCCGGAGCCATTAATACCATGCTGTTGGGGGCTACTCTTAACCGTGATGAAGTGGAATGGCTGCAAAGCCGTCCGATAAATCCGGCCTGGCATAGTAACTATGCTTTTGATAAATTGAACAAAGATGACTTCTCCTCTACCAGATCCGAAAAGCTGCTTGAATATCTTTCAGGAAAAGACCTCAGCGATCTTGTTGACGGCCATCCGGCATGGCGTAAAATACTGCTGAAATTATTTATGGGAAGAGTAAAATTAGAAGCTGTCAGCAGCGAAAAGAAACGGTTAAAATGGCTGGGAATGGGCGCATGCCTGAGTTTACTTATTCTCATGTGCTCATCGCTTGCACTCGCTATTTCCCCGGCAAGCGCCATGTACAACTGGTGGCGGGTATTGATTACCGGTAGTATTATTTCATGGGTTGTCCTTATGGCGCTTATATTGGCAAGAGTAATACAGGCACGGTTGCTGTGGCTCCTTTCCGGTAAAATGGGAGTTAATCCGGGAACAGATTTTTACGAATGGGTTAAAAAAAAGCTGGAAGAAAATAAAGTTAATACCATAGACAGTCTTCGGGAAAAAATGGAAATGGAAACGATATGGTTTGGAGAAAGCTATCATGTACCGCAAAATGCGGATGCCGGATTAGAAAAACACGACTATACCATCGAAATGACCGATGCTGATGAAACAAATGCTTCATTCGGAAAAGAATTGACTTTCATTTCTGGCCGGCTGACAACATTGGAAACAGCAGCCTCAAATGGTAACGATATTCAAAGAGAAGCAGATGAGTTATGGGACAGGCTGATGCGTGATGCCAATAATTTGCCCGCAGGTGATGAAGTAAAAGAGGTGGTAGCAACAGCAAGAGCCACCCAATTACTTACATTATTTACCCGGATAATTAAACTGCAGGACATAAGCTGTGGATATAATGTAACTACCAAAAACAGGAATGCCGGAAGCATGCCCACCACAGGACCCTACACGAGGGAAATGACAATTATCACGACAGATATTACCAATGAAATCAAGGTAGAATTTCCCGCCATGCATAAATTATACTGGGGAACAAAATATGATATATCACCCGCCAGCTATGTACGCGCCTCCATGGCTATTCCCTTTTTCTTTACTCCTTTTAAAGTACATGTAACTGATGACCAGCGTGCAGAAATGGAGGAAGCCTGGCAGGAATTTATGAAAATAGAAAAAAGACACAACCCGCAGGCAACCTGGCAGGCTGATAACGATGCAACATTATTTGTGGATGGCGGTGCTATTTCTAATTTTCCTATTAATATATATGCAACGCCGGAAATGCCGGTTCCACGCAAACCGACTATTGGTATCCAGCTTGAATATGAAGATGAAACATTGTCGAATACAATTAACACAACACTGGGTGAAGTAGGCAGTATCATTTCTACAGTAAGGTATTATTATGACAGGGATTTTATTGCCAAACATGATATGTACAAAAGAACGGTTAGAGCAATCGATACCGGGCAGATTCACTGGCTGAATTTTAACATGCAGAATAAAGATAAAATGGAATTATTTTTCCGCGGTGCGCTGGCAGCTACTATATTTCTAAGCTGTACACATAAAGATTTTGACAAGCACCATACGTCCTGGATACCCAAACTGATGCAATTGGCAGCGGAGGTGCCCTGTCCTGCGGGCATGCAGGGCGCAATAAGATCAAAAAATTGCTTTTCAATATATGGCAAAGCTGATGAACAGTTATTTCGCAATGCCGATATGGAAAATCCGCATATACGTTTCAGCTGGCCCGAATACAAGCGGGAAAGGCTTTTGGCACTCTCCAGGCTAAAGCACCAGCGGAATATTTTGAAAACTTTTCCTAAATAATTTATCTATGCATTCACTTTCATTTTTTGAATATTTATTGACGCAAAACAATAGCCTGTTTACGCTGTTCCTCATTCTTATGGGCGTAGTTGTAATTTTTATTATTATTTTTTATGCTATTAATGCTTTTGCTATTACCTGGAACAACCAACCCATTAAACCTGGTTTTGCCGGATTACCGTTGAAAAGTCCTGACAAGTTTAAAAATGTATTGCTAAATATGCATCCTAAAACCATACAGCTATTCAGGATATGGCTGAAATTCGATTATGCCTTTATCCCTTTTTTTTATGCGGCAAACATATTATGTATTATACTCCTCAGAAACTATTTAGGGAACGTAAAAAAATCTTCCCCGGCCTTGTTCAATTATATTTTACTAATAATTATTGCGGCCGCCATTACAGATTTACTTGAAAATCATTTCACCCTGAAAAATCTTTCCTCTGAAAATGGGCTCCAAAAGGCAACACTGCAATTAATGCGGTTATTTTCCAGGCTAAAATGGTTGTTTATCTGTCTGTGGATTATTGCACTACTCATTCTGATTGTACAATAAATATTAAAAAACTGGCATAATGCGGTCTGTATACCCAGCGGCGATTATAAAACAGATATTCCTTTTAGTCTTTTATAAAAGGCAACTTAACGTGATGGTAAACAGGTTTTTTTACCTGTTCACGGAGTTTTATAAACGTTTCGTAAGGTCCCTTTGCAGCAAACAGGTTGATTAGCCATGCCGGCACATTACCACCAGGATTAACCTCCAGTATATATTCTATTTTTACCTGCCCGTTTTGCAATGGTGTAATCAGCCATTTTGAATAAGAATGCTGAATGCGTACGATATTTTTATTCGCCGGCAGGTAATCAGGTTTATTATAACCAACAACTGTAACGGCTTTTGTTTTTGGATCCTGCGTTACGGCAAGCAGAACAATAAAATCACGGTTGCTGACAGGCCACGGTATTTCTATTTCTGAATAATAAACCAGCTCAGAACCGGAAACCTGTTTCAATAAACTAATCTTCTTTGTTGCATATACCCAATCGGGAGTACTGTTAATATCCAGTAATACTGCAGTTAATATTGTCAGGGAAGTATTGATAATGCAAACCGTTTTAACAGCTTTTAACGGCGAATTGTCCATTTTTTTTGTAAAAACGTTTATGCCTTCCTTATCCAGCCTGAGCTCCCAATCAGTTTGTGCATTAGCACGGACTGACCCTATTAATAAAACAACGCCTGCTAATAGCCATTTTCCATTCATATTCACCTGTAACAGTTTAAAAAATAATTTGTTTGCAGCAAAATGAAAGTTTGCATTCTTCGTATTGTAAAATTACAAAATGACAATGCCGGAAGTTAAATCAAAATTACTGCTCATTAAAAACTATGAATTGTAAGTTTTTGTGCGCTCCTGGCAGACCATTAGCGGCAGTATGCTATAGTTCACCGTATTCACATTGTGATCATTACGTTAAGGTTCCGGGAAAAAAATAAAGCGCTGTTTTAGTTGATAATTTGCATTTTATTTCCAAAATATTAACCAACACTTTGCCAACCAAATCTGAAATTTTAGGGGATTTAAAAAAAGAGCGCAGACGACTTAAGGCTGAATTAGCTAAAGTTGATAAAGCCATTTTTTCTTTGGGCGCCTTTCCTGTCCATTTTATGGATTGGAAACAAAAAGCGCTGGATTGTATGGATATTCTTAACGGTTACACCCAAACTGCCCAGGTACTGGAATGGGTTTTTGCCGCTGAGCCTAAAGCGATGGAAAATGAAGTATTGAGGAGAAAATACATTACTGCTTTATCAGTTGCATTGAACGACTTACATAAAACAGGCATTATAAAAAAATTCCGGATACCCCGTGTACAGGGTAATTTTTATGGCTTACCCTTTTGGTTTAATGAAAACGGAACACTCAAAAAAAATTACTACGGAAAAAAACTAGGTGCAATGTATAAGCATGACAAGGAATTGCCTGTCAAAGCTGTGTAGAATGAAAGAAAGTTTAACCGGACCAACAAACGCGTTATTAAATTATTCTGCGGGAGTATGATTTTACTTCTTTGCCAGTGCCAGGCTACTGTTTTTCCTTTTTTAATTCTAACCTGCTGTTGTACCTGATAGCCTCCCAATATTCTTTGCCATACCCCACTAAAATTTCTGCTCCGGCTGGAATATCTTTTGTGGCCTGGATAAAAACTTTCTTCCCTTTTGTAACATAAGCGGAATTGTTTTTCAGCCCGCCAATCCTGGATTGGCCCCTGGCGTCATTGGCATACCGCCCAAATGCTTTTTTATCTGCCATCGCATCTACTACATTGCTACGGTTTATATAAAACACATATCCATTGAAAGCTTCGTGCAACTGCACTTCTTTCCAGGTTGTTACCCGTCCACGATATTCTACAACCAGTTCGCCTTTGGCAATTGCTTTTGTTGTAAACAAACCCTTCCCCGCGCCGGGCAACTGTGATTTCTTAATTACTAAATTCCTTTCGCTCATAATATAGCCTTTCTTAGTGTATGTATTATTTTAACGATTGCGTGTCTATTCCGCAACACCTGTCTTTTGTCTGCTCTTTACATTCCGGTACTGTAGCGGAAAGCTAGCAGGTAAAGCCTGCGTCTAAAATTAGCACTACCGCTGACAAGATAAGTTTTTCCAGAATCTGCAATAAAAGATTCTTTGGCCACGATATGTTTTGAATAGCCAACGCTGGTATTGAATTTTGATGCATCCTGTTTCCAGTAACCGTTATAAGAAATGGCAGCGCCATGTTCCTCCTGGCAAAATACTGTTTCCATTTTTCTGTTTAGTAAATGATAAAAATAATTTTTAATCTCTTTCCGAAACGCGGCAATAACAGCTTTGCTTTTCAACGTGGATTTTTTTACCCATCGTACCCGGTTATTGAACGGGTATAATGTATAATTTTCCTACGATGAAAAATAAAATGGCCGCAGTTTTTTAATTTGCTGATGATTGTGGCATTTTTACGCCCGTTGCATTACAATATTTAAATAACTATGCCATAAATGCAGGAAATTGCGGACCTGTTATTTATTGATTTAAATACTAATGGTAAGTAATAAAAAACTGCAAAGCTTATAGTTTTGATCATATTTTTTTTAATGCCGGGTTGATAGATTACTGTATTTTGCAAACTGATGCTTCGTAAAAGAATTTTTCATTCATAAAAGCATACAAACATGATCAGGATGGTGGTTTTTGACATGGCGGGCACTACTGTAAATGAAAATAACGTAGTCTATAAAACGCTTCAGGAAGCTATTAATGAAAAAGGATTTAATTTCTCCCTGGATGAGGTATTGCTGGAAGGGGCAGGAAAAGAAAAATTACAGGCTATAAAGAGTATATTAAGTGTATACGCCGAAAAAGATGATGATGATCTTGCGGTCAATATTTATAAACGTTTTATTGATCTCCTGAAAGCAGCATATGAAACACAGGAGATTTTGCCGCAGGACAATGCCGTTCAATTGTTCCAGGCATTGAAACAAAAAAACTTACTGGTAGTTTTAAATACGGGTTATAATACCGAAACAGCACAATCACTTATCACAAAGCTCGGTTGGAAAAAAGGTGTACAATATGATAGCCTTGTTACTGCCACAGACGTGAAGAAGAATCGCCCTTTCCCGGACATGATCTGGCTGGCAATGAAACAGTTTACTATCAGTAATGCTGCTGAAGTTGCAAAAGTGGGTGATTCCATTATTGATATCGAAGAAGGAAAAAATGCCGGCTGCAGTCTTACTGTGGGTATTACAACTGGCGCCCATACGTTTGAACAGCTTCAATCTGCAGAACCAGGTTACATAATCAATAACCTTATTGAACTATTACCAATACTCAACAAACTGAATGTATAGCAGTACTGTGTGGCAGGCCTTTTATTAATGATTCCATAACATGCAGCAACATTTAGATAACATTACAGGAATATTTTTGCAACAGCAATAATCGTATAAATGAGCAAGGGTTAGATTTTCTCAGCAGTCTGCCCCGGTTTTTACCGGGGCATTTTTTTATACACGATAACCTTTATATTTATTTTCAGCATTTATAGTTGTATATTAGTTTTTTCATAGGATAAGGTTTAATGGTTAATGTATTTGATTAGTGTATCCCCGCCAACGGCGGGGATTCTTGTAAAAAAACGCATTTTTTACACTGCGGCTACAGGGTGAATCAATGTGTTCATACACCCTGTCACTGTTCTGATACGCCTGCCAGAATAAATATCCAGGGGCTGCCTGCAATGAACTTTATTGAGGACAGAAGCGATCCCATTAAAAATAAAAAATCTTATAACCCTGAATAATAATCATATCCCTGTTCTGCCCAATAATCAGGTGGACGCTCATCGCTGAAACTGATGGTACCTATACGTTTTAAATTTTTTATACCATATTTTACCGGTACAATAAGCCGCAGCGGCTGGCCATGTTCCGGGGGCAATAACTTGTTATTGACTTCATAGGCAAGCATAGTCTGGGGATGCATGGCGCCCGGCATTTCTATACCAACATAATATCCATCGCCCGGTGTGGCAAGTCCTACATATTTACATTTTGCTTCTTCCTGCAGGTTATAATGCGTGATAAAATCGCTAAATTTTACGCCGCCCCAATAAGAAATCTGATCCCAGCCTTCTACACATTTAAAATCAAATACAATTTCTGTTTTAGGCAAGGTCATTATTTCCTGCAGGCTTAACTTTAACTGGCGCCCGTTTTTTTTATTTACAATCAGCAACCATGCCGCCGGGTCAAAACTATCATCCTCCATTCCAATATCACTGTTTACCCTTACATCTTTAGCTGCCATAGATTTGGGGTAAGTTTTTACCAGGTGATTATTGCTGAAACTATTTCTGAAAATAATTTCATTCTTCTCCAGGGCCCTGCGTAATGGTCTCCTGGCTTCCCCCGTTATTCCAGGGTTTTCTAAAGGCGATTTGTACAGCCAGCGCCAGGCCCAAAAAGCCAATGCGTTAAAACCGATAAAACCAGTAAAAGCAATAAAGTTGCGCCGGTTTATCTTTTTTTGAGAAACCGGTTTAACAGATGCATCCTTTTTAAACGGGTTCGTCGCCAGCCGTGTTTTTATTATTTGCAGTATCTTTTTCATGTACGATTTCAAATCCGGATATGACCGATCTGAAATTATTCCATCCCGATAATATCACCTGGACAATATGAATGATAAAAAATAAAACGTAACCTATCGTCAGGATAAAATGTTCAATACGTGCTGCATGATATCCGCCGCAAAGCCATATAAGCCAGTAAAATTGCACTGGCTTATAAATAGCCAGCCCGGTAAGCAAAGATCCCAAACCCATGGCAATTATACTTGTGTAAGCTATGCGCTGGGCAGCATTGTATTTATTTTGAAGCGGCAACATTTTTCTCAGGTGAAGATCGTGCAGCAACACCAGCCAGGCTTCTTTAAATGAATGACGGTTTGGAAGTAATTCCCTCCATTCCCCGGAAATAACTGTATATAAAATATATAAAAAGCCATTGATTGCAAAGAACCACATAAAAAGAAAATGGTAGGCCATCCCCTCGGCAAGCCGTTGCGGAATATTCAGAAGTTTATAGAACCAATCAGGAAAAAAATGGACAACCGTATGCCCGGACAGTGTAACAGCATATTCATCATTTGCCCAGTAAATCAGCATTCCGCTCCATATCATAATGGCGAGCAGGGGAAAATTAACCCAGTGTGTCCACCTGATAGCCAGGGGATGTTTTTCTTTAATATCCTTTGTCTTCATTACTGCACCTTCTTTTCTTCTCCCAATATAGGATTTTTTTATTGCCGCATCAAATGAATGCCACAGCATTGTATGCCCGTGGCTACCGGCATTGGCATCCTTATCTGGAATTTTAAATCGGGAACCGTTGGGGAAGATTCAGAAATGTATTGTGAAGTAAGCCGTGCAGTATGAAAGGAGCCTGTTCATTTGCCGGTGTATCCGGTTATAACATCCTGTTTAATTAAAAAACAAGTAGTAGAAACTACCCGTTTTTATGTACTATAAGATGTACATGAGAAAACTAGAGTGTAAAATAAATTGTAAAACCCGCACCTGAAAAACCAATTACCCCAATACGGAATATTAACGCCCGGGACATTATAAATACGTCCTGAAGTATTTTATAGGAATATCCCTTCAGCAGGAATCACTTACACTTTATAACCGGCATTTTCAATTACTGCATAATAGCGGCCTTCTGCTTCAGGCATAGTTTAAAGTGCTCCGGGAAGTTTTTCACTGCCTCAGGAAATCAGCCGGTAGCAGAAAACAGCTTCATGATAATATTGCTGGTCATTAGCCTCATAATGTATACGCATTTCTAAAAAGCATTAAACCAAAACGTATGAGTAAACTTACATGCTTCATTGTGCTCAACTTTATGTTGTGCACCTGTTGCCTGGCACAAAATGCAGAATCCCGTGGTCATATCCGCGATTCCTCGGGCAATCCCATCAGCAATGTTTCAGTTATTGAAGCCAAAACAAAAAACGGAACCATTACTGACAAAAATGGCTTTTTTAAATTATTAGTAAAGAATGGTGCTGTTCTGCTTTTGTCCCGTGTTGGTTACACCAGTCAGCAGGTTGCCGCAAATGGAAACCTGGAACTGGTACTTCAAACCAGCCAGACAGCGCTTACCGAGGTTGTTATAACGGCGCTGGGCATCCGAAGAGAGAAAAAGGCGCTGGGTTATGCAGTGTCAACCGTCAACGGCAGGGAGCTTGAGCTGCGGCCAGAAGGCGATCTTGGAAGATTACTGAGTGGAAAAGCGCCCGGCGTCAATGTCCTTGCTACCAGTGGGCTCTCGGGCAGCGGCACTAATATTGTCATCCGTGCAGTAAATTCCCTCAGTGGAAGTGTTGTGCCCCTTTTCGTGGTAGACGGCGTTCCCTTTGATGGCAATACAAACGCACAGGCAGACTTCCGCTATGGAAACCAGACGTCCAGCCGTTTCCTTGACCTGGATGCTAATAATGTTGAAAGTGTTGATATACTCAAAGGTCTCAGCGCTACTACCCTGTATGGCGAGGCAGGACGCAATGGCGTAATAGTTGTAACCACCAAAAACGGGGCGCTCAATAAAACCTTAAAAAATAAAGCAGAAATAACTGTTAACCAGTCGCTGTTTATAAACCAGGTGTCAAATTTGCCCAAATACCAGGACAGTTATGGTGCGGGTTTCCAGCAATTGCTCTCTTTTGCTTTCAGTAACTGGGGACCAAAATTTACTAACCCACCTGCTATTGTTGGGCATCCGTATGACAGACCGGCCCTTAGTGGTGCCTTCCCCCAGTTTAAAGGTGCCAGCTATGAATACAAGCCATACAACAGTGTGGCAAAATTTTTCCGTTCGGGACTGATCAAAAATACTTCTGTGAATGTAGCAGGCGGTGGCAACAACACAAATTTTAATGCCAATTTCAGTTACCTGGATGATGAAGGTTTTGTGCCAGGTAACAGGGTATACCGCACTACAGTTGGCCTTGGTGGCGCAACCAGGCTAACCAATCATTTCTCAGCAAGCGGCACATTCAATTATGTTAACAACGACGTTAAGTCGCCCCCTACAGGCTACAGTTCAGGAAGCGGTGCAGTAAACGGGACTTCTGTTTTCGGGGATTTGATTTATACCCCCCGCAGTATAGATCTCAACGGCCTGCCCTATGAAAATCCGGTTAATCATTCATCAATGTATTACCGGGGCGGAAATGATATTCAAAACCCCATATGGACTATCCATAACGCTTATACCCAGGACAGGGTTTCGAGAACTTACGGTAACGTACAATTGAAATATGATATTCGTAAAAATCTTGATATTATTTACCGCCTGGGTTATGATAAATACAATGAAAACAATGTAAATGCACAAAACAAAGGTGGTATTGATGGCTGGCCAACCGGCATCTTCAGAACTACCAATGGAGAAAATACAATATGGTACCATACGCTTTTTGCTGATTATAAGACAACCTTTGGCAGTAAGTGGAACCTCACCGTAAACGCCGGCGTTGACTCCAGGGAAAACAATTACCAGCAAAGCGGACTGAACAGTACACAGCAACTGGTCTATGGCTTGTTTGACCACAGCAATTTTATCAGCCACGGTATTACCAATGAAGCAGATGTTGATCTTGACTTCCAGCAAAGGGATCTTACTTTGGGTGCTTTTGTGCAGGGTTTGCTGGGTTATAAAGAATACGTTTACCTGAATCTTGGTGGCCGTAAGAGCTGGGTATCTACGCTGGAGAAAGGGAATAATTCACTTTTTTATCCAAGTGTAAGTCTTTCTTTTATTCCGACCAGTGCATTTGCTGTACTGAAAACCAGCCAGGTGCTGAATTACCTCAAATTAAGAGCAGGTTATTCCACTTCTGCCCGTTTCCCCGAAACTCCTTATACCACCCGCCCTGTACTGAATATTACAACAAATTTATTTGTTGATCGCAGTGGTAACATTGTTAATTCAAACGCCATCAGTGACCGGCTGGCAAATACGGGCCTGAAACCAGAATTGCAACAGGAAGCAGAACTTGGACTGGAAGCTAAGTTGTTTGACAACCGGTTAAGTTTTGATTTTACTGTTTACCGCAGGATTTCAAAAGATCAGATACTTGACAGGGAACTGGACAATTCAACAGGTTTTACTTTACAGCAAATTAATGCAGGTAACCTGCGCAATAAAGGCATAGAACTGGCAGCGGGTTATACTGTTATCAGGAGGAAAAACCTGAGCTGGCAACTGGATGGCAACTTTACATTAAACAGGAGCCTGGTGTATGATATGCCGCAGGATATTGAACAGATTATCCTGGCAGGCTTCAGTACAAGGGGAAATATTGCTAAAAATGGTTTGCCACTCGGCGTTATTTATGGCACTTATGTACAAAGAGATGCCAAATCAGGCGCACTGGTAGTTGATGCAAATGGCGATTACCTGACTTCTGCCGATCAGCGTGTAATCGGTAACCCAACACCTGATTACAAACTAACGGGAATCAGCACACTCAATTACAAAGGCTTCTCTTTTCGTATGCAATGGGATTTTACCAAAGGAGGTGATATTTATACAAAGACCGTTGCTACTTTACTGGCACGGGGACTTACAAAAGATACTGATTTTGACAGGGATTTACCACTGGTACTGCCGGGTGTTAAACAGGATGGTACAACAAATGATATCCAGACAACTGCATCAGATGCTTATTTCAATACTTATCTTAATACCGATGAGAAAGATATTTTCGATGCAACGCTTATACGCCTGAGAGAGTTGTCCTTGTCTTATATACTGCCAACATCTGTATTGAAAAAAACACCTTTTGGTGGTATCTCTTTCACCTTATCTGGTCAGAATCTCTGGTACAATGCACCCAATATGCCAAAGTATACACGGTTTGATCCGGAAACAACCAGCCTTGGTGTTGGCAACAGCACTTCAGGATTTGAATACCTGACAGGCCCTTCTTCAAGAAGGATAGGCGCCAGTTTGCGCATTACTTTCTAACTATTAAAATTCATCACATGAAATATATTATTGTTATCGGCTTATTACTTACTACGGGCATATTGTATGTTTCCTGTAATAAAAGGCTGGAGGATTTCAGAATCAACCCAAATAATCCGGATGTAACGTCTGCAGATGTAGATTTATACCTTAATGAAGCACAGTTAAAATTTACATTGTTCTGGGGAAATGACCCGGAATTCAAAACTTCTGCTACAGACCTTGGTGCTGCCCTTACCCGTATGGAAATCATGTTTGGCCCGCTATATACCAGTGCCTATTCCGCCGGTCAGCTTGACCGGGAGTGGTCTTTTGCTTATAACGGTGTGCTGAAGCACCTCGATGCCATGCTACCGCTGGCGGTTGACCGTAAATTATATATCCATGCAGGGATAGCGCAGGTATTAAAAGCGTATACAATGATGACGCTGGTAGATTATTTTGGGGATGTTCCTGCATCGGAAGCCAACCTGGGTATTCAAAACACCAATCCAAAACCAGACAAAGGGGCAGATATCTATAAAGGAGCGCTCGGATTACTGGATACAGCCATCCTTAATTTTGCAAAATCAGCATCGGCAAGTCCTTCTAATGATTTATTTTATAATGGTGATGCAAAAAAATGGACGAAGTGCGCAAAAACATTAAAGTTGCGTGCCTATCTGACTACCAGGCTGGTAGATGCCGCTACCTCCAAATCAAAAATAACTGAATTGGTGAATGATAATGATTTGATTACTGCAGATGCGGATGAATTTGTTTTCCGGTTCAGCAGCCAGCAAAGTAACCCGGATAGCCGCCATCCCAATTACACCAACAATTACCGTGCAGCAGGTGGCGCCAATGATTATATCGGCACACATTTTTTATGGGCCCTCCTGGAAGAGAAAGGATTGACAGATCCACGGGTGCGTTATTATATGTACCGCCAAACCCTGGTTTCAACCGGTTGGGATGCATTTACCCTGCCCTGCGTTGTTAGAAACAAACCTCCCCACTATACCGCCAGTATGCCTTTTTGTATTTTCCCCAATGGTTACTGGGGCCGCGATCACGCTAATAATGAAGGCATCCCTCCCGATAAAGATAAAAGAACGATATGGGGCATCTATCCTGCAGGCGGAACTTTTGATGACAACCAGGGTAAACCTGCACTTTTAAACGACGGTGCAAAAGGCCAGGGCATACTTCCTGTATGGATGGCATCCTTTACTGATTTTCTGAAGGCAGAAGCAGCACTCACGCTCCAGACGCCGGGTGATGCAAGGGTTTTACTGCAGTCAGGCATCCGCAAATCTATAGCCAGGGTAATAGCCTATCCGTTGCAGGTCGGTATAACGGTTCCTGCTAACCGCGTTCCATCAACCGCTGCTATTGATGCTTATGTGAATAAAGTTCTGACGCTCTATGATCAGGCAGCTACCAGCGATGACAAACTCAACGTTATTATTAAAGAATGGTACCTGGCGCTATGGGGAAATGGTGTAGATGCTTATAACAATTACCGCAGAACAGGTAAACCCGACAATTTCCAGTTTGCTGTATCACCCAACCCAGGAAATTTTATCCGCACATTTTTCTATCCTGCAAATTTTGTAAACCTTAATATAAACGTTGAGCAAAAACCGGGTGTTACACAAAAAACGTTTTGGGATATTAACCCTGATAACCTTTATCGTTAACCAGAAAAAAAATACGTATGAATAAATTATTCCTTTTTATATGCACCGTAGTACTACTGGCAGCGTGCAGCAAAAACAGCCAGCTGATTTCGGACCCTGACCGCTCATTAATTGGAACAGGCGCCTATCTGAAATTTGTAAAAAACAATAATCTTCTTATAGATTATAATACGCTCTCCGCATCAACGGTAAGCGTTACCGTTAAGGAAATTGGTGAGGCGGTAGATAAAATCAATATCTACACGGGAAGCAGCGCGGATCCGGGCACATGGAAACTGGCCACCACGGTTCCCGGCACAGGCACCAGTGCCGAAAATACTATTTTAGTTAAGGCAACAGATATTACAAAAGCATTGAATATACAACCAGCAGATTTAACACCGGGTACCAGTGTAACATTATATACTGAAGTAGTTACAAAAACAGGAAAAAAATATAACATTGCCAACGCAAATCCCGATTTACAGGGACAGCCCGCATATGCAGCTGAATACTTTTTCAAGGCGGTGGTTTTTTGTAATTATGATGCTGCCACTACCAATAACAAAGTTTATACTGTTGTTCAGGATGACTGGGCAGATTTTGCAGCAGGCGATATAATAACGGTGGTTAATGGACCCGCCGCCGGCCAGGTAACGCTGCAGGGTGTATGGGCCACAGCTTTCAACCATAAGGATTTGGTGCTTACTGTTGCTGCAAACGGAAGTGCAGTTGTTGCTAAGCAGCAATATGGAGCATATACCAATGGAGGAGCAATATGGTCAGCAGAGGGCAACGGTTTTGTATTTTCGTGCATCAATACCATTGACATAACGCTGACACACAGCAGCACAGATGGAACAGCAACCGGGGCAAGATTTATCCTGAAAAAACAATAGGCTTTTTTTTATTGATATCCTTTGACCTGCTGCCCTCTCACCCAATTACGGAAAAGAGGTGAATTTTCCTGGCTCACTATTATAGTTTCAGGAGCAGGAATGCTCAGCTGCACTGCTGTCTTGCCAAAATCAACGTGCTTAAAACTTTTTATGTAATCAGCATGGATAATATATTTTCTGTTGGCCCTGAAAAAAACTGCCGGATCCAGCACTGAATAAGCGTCACCCAGGTTGGTCCATTCAGTAATAAATTTTTTTTCGGTTTTGTCCATGCAAAAAACAATTTTGTTTTCCACATAAAAGCAGGCTATATCCGATAATAAAATGGTTTGAAAATCGGTGCCCTTGCGGATGACGATTCGCTGTTTTTTAGGTGCGTGCAACTGGTCTACCAACTGGTGAATCTTATTTTTAATAAAATGATTTTCCAGTTGTTTTAATCTATTGATTGCGGTCTTTAATTTCGCGGCATCTACAGGCTTGAGAATATAAGCGATGCCATTGTACTCAAAAGCCTTCATCACAAATTCATCATAGGCAGTGGTAAAGATAACAGGGATATTGATGGACACCCTGTCAAATATTTCAAAAGAATAACCGTCTGTTAATTTAATATCCATGAAAATTATATCCGGTGATTGATGAGATTGAAACCAGGCAACAGCATCACTAACACTACCTAATTCAGCAACGATGTCCATGTCAGTGCCAGCTGTTTTTAATTCATGCCGGAGCAGGGAAGCACTGTGCAATTCATCTTCAATGATTAAGACTTTCATGTTGTCATTTTTTTACAGGGTAACTGTACCGAGTAAATTGCTGCATGATCAATGATGTTTATTTCTTTTTGCATTAATAAACGGAATCGTTCCGATAAAATTTTCAGCCCGTTTCCACCAGGTACCCCTGGTTGTAAAGGAAAGGGCTTTGCTGATTTGCTGTTGGTAACAGTTACGGAACCCTTTGCTATAATGACAGCAATGTCCATTGGTTGCTGTTTTGAAAAATAATTGTGTTTGAAGGCATTTTCGAGCAACAGCTGTAATGATAATGGCGGCAACAGCAGCCTGTTTACATTGAAATCAGCTACCTGCAGGGAAAGCCTGGCAGATTCGGGAAAACGGGTATCCATCAGGCGGAAATAATTATACAGCATTTGTATTTCTTTTTCAACGGTAGTAAAATCAGTACTGCTCATCTCAAGTATCTGCTGGTATACCTGGCTGAGCAAAAGATTGAATGTATTGGCAGCAGGTTTATCTTCTATAATAAGATTTTGCAGCGTGCTGAGGGAATTAAAGAGAAAATGTGGTTCTATACGCGCCTTAATGGCATTAATTTCTGATTGCCAGTTGGCTTTTTTCAATTGCAGGTTTTCAGTATACCGGGATAACGATTCATAATATAAAATAAAAATCTCATAAATAGCAGAGATAAACAGGGCCAGAAATACTGCGATAGCAGCAAACAGCGGAATATTGAATTGTATAATGAAGACAATCCTGAACCAAAACCAAAACCATGCGTAAGAAATAAAAAAAGAATAAAAGATAACAAATGAATAATACCTGAAAGCGAAACGGATATAAGAAAACTGAAGTGAAACCGGCAATCTGCCCGAAAAAAAAGCACCGCGGCAGCCCATCCATATCATATAGGTAAGTGCAAAAAAAAGGAGATAGCCGGCGCCAGTTTCCGGTTGCGTTTTATTCCGGAATACAGCTGTTACCAGGGGGATGCTAAAGCTGATAAGGGGAATCAAAACAAATCCGAGCAGCCTTTCAAAATGGATAAATGTCCTGACTTTAAAAATTTGCATAATGGCTGTTTGGCATCGTGTGTATTGATATTAATAATAAACAAAATAATACTCATATAGCCAGATGAATATTTGACTGGTACTATACATAGACAAACGGTTTTATCAGGATATTTATACTTATCTTAATATACTTAAATTATGACCATTCATGAATTTATATTTTCCCGCAGGCGCAAACTGATTTTGTTGCGGCATTCCACGTTCTGGTTTTTATGGATCTGTTACTTTGCTGTACAGACTATGACATGGTATATAGGAACCATGCCTGTTTCCAAAGTCATTGGTTTTGCCTTTTTTACAGTGGTGTCAACTACCTGGGGCGATATGATTTGTTGCTACCTGATTATTTATTACCTGTTACCGAAATTCTTTTTTAAAGGGCATTTTTTAAAATTTTTTATAAGCTGGTTATGCTGGACCATTATTATTTCCTTTTGCTTCAGGTATGTTAGCATGACTTCGCTTGAACTGGCAAGAACAATATTCCATCTTCCCCAAAGGCATCCGCAAACTTTTATTGTAGTATTCTTTTTTAATTTTGGTTTATTTGGGTTCGAAGGATGTGTTGCTGCAGCTATTGTACTGGGAAAAAACTGGTATTTCAATAACCAGTCTCTGCTTGCACTAAAATCAAACCGCAAAGAAAACAGTCACTTACTCAGGGCCCAGCAGCACCTTTTATTGCCATTCGCCATTGTACGCTATCAATTAAAACAATTGATGACACCCCAACCCGTAGAATCGAATTCTGTGCTAGTCAGTTCAGGTAATTTATCCGGGGCACACCAAAACATAGAAGAAACATTGCACCTTACCGATCAGATTATGGAACATGCGCAGTTCACCAGGATATCCCTTAGCAGCGAACTAAGCATGATTGAACAATATTTACAGGCAAGGCAACAGGAATTTCCACGGCTTTCTTATTCCATTGATAAAAAACTGCCTGATGTATATATATTTCCCAACCTGTTACTTTCATTAACTTATATTCCTTTTGCTGCTTTGCAAAACGAAGAACAAAGTGATTTCCACTTAACTGTTACCATGAAAGAAACTACGTTATTTTATGAATTCAGCTGGAAAGGTACTGAGCCATTCAATCTCCCTGAAAGTGGCCAATATGATGGATTGAAAAGCCTGCATAGATTATTGAACTTTTATTATTCGGATGTTTTTTCCCTGACAATGGAAAAAACAATTGATGGTATGTTTTTACATTTTAAACTGCACCTTAAAAAGGAAATTGCATAATTTGGGTGTTAATTACAGTTCCCGGGACACATATATTAAAACCAGTGCCGCCATTCCGGAGTTACCTGTTATTGATGTACTCATTTAAAACTTATACTTATGTGGTGGATATATGCATTGTTATCGGCTTTGTTTGCATCTCTTACAGCCATTTTTGCTAAAATTGGCGTAACAAATGTGAACGCCAATCTGGCTACGGCAATCAGAACTGTTATTATTTTACTGGTAGCATGGGGAATTGTTTTGGCAAAAGGAGAAACAAAGGGATTGGCAACATTATCAAAACAAAATCTTTTGTTTCTTGCTATTTCCGGAATTGCTACCGGGTTGTCGTGGATATTTTATTTTAAAGCATTACAGGCAGGTAAAGTTTCACAGGTGGCGCCGGTTGATAAACTGAGCGTGGCACTTACCATTGCTTTATCAGTTATATTTTTGCATGAAACACTGACACTGAAAACGGCTATTGGTGCCGCCTGTATTATTATAGGAACGTTGGTAATGATTTTATAAGCGGGATGGGCCTCAATAATATACTCATTTTAATTACCGTTTAAAGGGAATGCCGGCATACATCCGCCGCAATACAATCTTTTAATATATGCCAAACAACCTGGCAGGATTTGTAATGCTGATAAAGTAGCTTCCTTATTTAGTTAACTCTCAAAAAGTCTGAAATCCCTGCTGGCAGTTTTATTCTTTCATATCGTATTCAAAAAATACTGGCTTTTTATACTATAGTTACGAAATCTTGCAAAATCATCTTTTCTAATTTGCCTTTTGGTACTTTTTTTATGGAAAAAAAGTACCGCAAAAAAGCCAGTCGAAATTCACCTCATCCGGCCTTCGGCCACCTTCTCCAACAATGGAGAAAAAAAATGGAAACGTCTCTATTTGCCTGATTTCGACATAATTCCCTGATTAGGCTTCTGTACTACTGTGACTTCAGCTGCGCCAATCCTACCTTTTGAGGGACGACTATTTAGTTGCCCCCCTGTAAGAATAACATGCATTTCATCTGACTGACCACAAGTAATTATTTGGTTGTAAATGAATAGTGATGGCAAAAAAACATCAGCAGAAGAACTAAAATATAATATAACATAAATTAGTTGTTTATATTTAATCCTGCATTTTTACGAACGCCCTGTTATTATAGATTTTAAAACAAGGCAGGTCATATTACCATAAATAAACTTTCTGATGAACCGCAGACACTTTATTCAAACTACAGGCATTTCTTTAGGCGCTTTTTTACTTACTGATACGCTTTTTGCCGGCCACTACAGCCGCTCATTACTTAATTTCCCGGATTATGTAACTGCTGTTGTTAACAATGAACTTGTACAGTTAGCTGGTACAGGAAAGCAACGCTGGATACATAAAACCCTTGTTATTGATCTGAAAAAGATAAATGAAAACATTGTTATAGAAATAGAAGCTCCGCAATGCAGCCTTAGCACAGTTACACTTCACTGGAAGAAAATATCCCCACCCGCTGCAGTTATGAATGATCATTGGGAACGTACTTACGGGGATGCTTCATGGCATACAGCATCAGCAACAGAAATATTACCCTGGTATTTTATGGAACATACAGGCAAAAATACCAATGGCTTTGGCGTAAAAACAGGTGCTGCAGCATTTTGTTCCTGGCAATTGAATGCAACTGAACTTAGTTTATCCATTGATACACGTTCTGGTGGAGAAGGTGTGCGCCTGGGTGATAGAAAATTAGAAGCCGCTGAAATAGTTACAATAAAAAGCACTCAAAATGAATCTGCTTTTGCTACCACGCGCAGGTTTACTAAAATGATGTGCAGCAGTGCGCGTATGCCCAAACAACCTGTATATGGTATCAACGACTGGTATTTTACCTATGGAAATAATTCAGAAAAATTAATTCTCGAGCATACTGAAATGATGGCGCCTATGGCAGAGGGGCTGAGCAACCGGCCATTTTCTGTTATAGATGCAGGCTGGTTTACCGGTCCTCCCTCTTCTCCAAATGATTGCTGTTGGGGAGACAGTATGGATATTCCCAATGCAAAGTTTGGCGATATGAGCAGGTGTGCTGAAAAAATAAAAAAAGCCGGGATGCGTCCCGGTATATGGACGCGTCCGCTTTGTGGAAGTTATAAAGATCCCACATCCCTGATGCTACCGCTAATCAATGGCAGGGAGAAAAATAAACCTGTTTTGGATCCTTCCATTCCTGAAAACCTGGAAAGGATTAAAACTTATTTCAAAAATTACAATGATTGGGGATACGAGATGGTAAAATTCGATTTTACTACTTTCGACATAATGGGAAAATGGGGATTTGACATGCTGAAAACGGGTGCCATTACCAGCCCTGGCTGGCACATGCATGATAATACCCGCACCAATGCAGAAATTATACAGACTTTGTATAAAACCATTCGTGCCGCAGCAGGAGAAACTTATATTATAGGGTGCAATACCATCAGCCATTTATCAGCTGGTCTTTTTGAATTAAACCGCATAGGAGACGATACTTCTGGAAATGAATGGGAAAGAACACGTAAAATGGGCGTAAATACGCTGGCTTTCCGGGGCGTACAGCATGGAACTTTTTATGCTGCTGACGCTGATTGTGTAGGGCTTACAACAAAAGTATCATGGGATAAAAACAAACAGTGGATGGAATTGGTGGCTAAAAGCGGGACGCCTCTTTTTATATCTGCTCAGCCCGATGCTACCGGCACAATTCAAAAGCAGGCAATAAAAGAATGTTTCCGTCTTGCTTCTGGTAATCTTCCTGTAGCAGAACCGATCGACTGGATGCAAAATGCATTCCCCAAAAAATGGAAATTAAATGGAGAAATACAAAATTTCAATTGGGATTAACAGCGCATTTTTAAATATATTTCCATTATTTTTTATTAATATTAAAATATGATTATATGCCACAGAAAAAATATACAAGTATTATTTCCGTATTGGTAGCAGGCATGATACTATTACAGGGATTTAGCCACATACAAAGGAATGTTGAGCCCGCTAGCTTTTCCGTAGAAGATTCCTTACAACAAACCTTACCAAAGGAAGGCCGCTTACTCAATAATAAACCAATTGGAAAAAATTGGGTGAACCTGCTCGTTTCACCTGGAGGCTGGAATACAGATACGGCTTATAAATTCAGTAACGGTGAATTGCACGGGGATTATTATGGCGGAAAATTTCATGATTACGCATGGACTAAAAAATCATACAAAGATTTTGAATTGCAGGCTCTGGTGAAATTAGATGGAAAAGATGCCAATTCAGGTGTATGTATCAGGCTGAACCCGGTCAATTCGGATGATGCACCTGGCTACCAGGTAGATATGGGCGTTGGGTACTGGGGTAGCCTCTGGGAAGAAAAAAGAGCCGGTATGGTGCAGAAATTTCCAGATGCACTTGCTGATAAACTCGTTAAAAAACAGGATTGGAACCATTATTATATTATCGCCAAAGGGCATCATATCCAGGCATGGTTAAATGGCGTAAAAACAATTGATATCATACACAATGAAGGTTATGAAAAGGGATCAATTGGTTTCCAGCTTTGCCATGGTGATAAACATACTATTTTAGATGTGAAATCGCTGTTCATAAGGGAAATGAAATAAAACCTGCATAAGCGATCATTCAAGCAATAAAAAACGGGTAAAAATCTTATATAACAGAAAATTGCTGCCCGCAATACTTACGGTATTTATTAATAAGCTACAGCATGGGAAAAATCTTTTATGGGTCCAAAGAAACAGCTATCACTGTTGATGAATGGATGGTAAATTGCCCAAGCTGCGAAGCCCATAATGCAGAAGATTCACAAACCAGTAACAG
>JBDSOC010000128.1:0-24185 GCA_039915085.1 Chitinophagaceae bacterium | reverse complement strand
GATATGCTGAATACTACTGAGTATATGCAGTACCTGCAAAAAACAACGGCCTCCAGTTATACACACCCGGTATTTGGAAAGAATGGTGCATTTGCTATTCCTGACTTTTATATTACCAGCCCCGGTTTTAAAGGGGGTGTATCTGCCAGCGATCCAAAGGCTAACCCTGCTTTATACAATATTGGCGCCGGCAATCTTTACCAGATATCAAAAACCAGCCCCGGTACACTTTGGTTTGATGAGCTAACGAGACCAGCTTTATTAACCAGTCACCAGATTTCTGCCAGTGGCGGAACAGATAAAGCCACTTATGCTGCGGGTATCAATTATTTTAACCAGCAGGGTACTTTTATACAAACACATTTTAACCGCTATAGCGCCAGGGTAAATACTTCTTTCAAACCAGTAAGTTTTCTTAAAATAGGAGAAAACCTGCAGGTAAGTTATGAGGACAGGCTGGGTGGTAGTAACCGTGGTGAAGGTGATGCCTGGGCTTCTGCATTCCGTATGGTGCCTTATGTACCGGTGTATGATATTAAAGGTGGTTTTGGTGGTAATGGTGTAGGTGAATCTGGTAATGGCAGCAGCCCTATTGCCAACCTTTTCCGCCAGAGCGATAATACCGATAAAGCTTACAAGATCCTTGGCAATGTGTATGCTGAAATACCATTTACAAACTACCTGAACCTGCGTTCATCTTTTGGTATAGATGCGGGCAACCAGTTTGTAAGAAACATTGCCAAGCACACATATGAACGTTCAGAAAACCAGGGTAATACACAACTGACTGAAGAAGGCTGGTATTATACCAACTGGATATGGACAAATACCCTGTCTTTTCAAAAAACATTGTTTAGAAATCATGATGTAAAAGTTTTGGTAGGTACAGAAGCAGTAAAAGGTAACTCACGCGGTGTAAGGGCTTTTGGAGCCAACTTTGATTTTGAAACTTCTGACTTTATTTCTCTGAACACTGCAAATGCAGGAAGTTTGAGTGACAGGACTATTTCAAACTATAATGTGGGCAGAAACTCCCTCTGGTCATTATTTGGAAGAGTTGATTACACTTTCAAAGGAAAATACCTGCTCAATGCCACATTCAGAAGAGATGGCAGCTCCAGGTTTGGACCTAATGTACGCTACGCTAATTTTCCTGCTTTTGGTGTAGGTTGGAGGTTGTCTGAAGAAAACTTTATACGCTCTAATGTTACCTGGCTGACTGATTTAAAGCTCAGGGCAGGTTGGGGACAAATGGGTAGTCAGTCTAACGTTGACCCAAACAACCAGTTTACAACATTTACTTCAGCCCCCGCACGTACCAGTTATGATATCAATGGTACAAACACTTCTTCATTCCAGGGATACACACAGTCAAGACAGGGAAACCTGGATTCTAAATGGGAAACCAGTGAAACGACTAATATTGGTATAGATGCGACCGTTCTGAATGGCAAACTGGATTTCAGCCTGGATGTTTATAGAAAAGACACAAAAGACCTGATTGTTGACCAGTTAAGAAATGGTTTAGAGCCACAGATTACCAAACCAAGAATTAATATTGGTACGATGCGTAATACTGGTTTTGATCTTTCTCTTAATTACAAAGCAACAGTAAGTAAAGATTTGAATTTTGATGCAGGTATCACCTTCTCTCATTATAAAAACACCATGACCAAACTGAATGATGAAGGCTCTCCAAGAGTTATTGGTCTTGAAAGATTGAGCGGTGTGATAAGAACTGATAAAGGCCATCCAATTTCTTCATTTTACGGTTATGTAATTGATGGTTTTTATAACACGGCAGCAGATACAGTAGGCGCCCTGATGCCTTCTGCAACTATTGGTAGCTGGAAATTTAAAGACCTGAATGGTGATAAAAAAATCAATGCTGACGACCAAACATTTTTGGGAAGTCCGCACCCTGATTTCCAAATGGGTTTCAACCTGGGCGCAACTTATAAGAATTTTAGTTTCAACGCCTTCTTCTTCTGGAACCATGGCAACCAGATTTTCAATTACACCAAGTACTATACAGACATGCGTGTATTCGTGGGCGGTGTAAGCACAAGAGTACTGTATGACAGCTGGACACCTACTAATACCAATGCAAAACTTCCGGCACTGGGCGTGGGCAGCTCAAACGGTTTAACATCCTTTACCCAGGGTGCTTCAAGTTCTTATTATGTTGAAGATGGTTCTTACTTCCGCGCAAAAACATTGCAATTGGGTTATACTTTACCAAAGAGCCTTGTTAACCGGGTTAAACTTTCAAGTGTTAAAGTATATATACAGGCACAGAATCTCTTTACCATTACCAAATACCAGGGTTCAGATCCGGATATCCAGTTAATATCAAGAGATCCATTTGGCGCTGGTGACTACTACCTTGGCGTTGACCTTGGTGGATTTCCTAATCCTAAACAATTCATAGCGGGTTTAAGTATCGCATTCTAATTTAAATCAAGCTGAAAACAAAAGAACATGAAAAAGAAAGTAGTAATATTTATATCTGTCATAACGCTTACAGCCATTGTATATTCCTGTAATAAAAAATTCCTGGAATTACCACCTCAGGGTGCATATGATTTAGCGAGTTTATCCAATAAAAAAGGTATTGATGGTATGCTTATCAATGCGTATGCAACGCTGGATGGTATACAGGACCAGCAAAATGGCGGCGCCAGTAACTGGTTATGGGGAAGCATACGTGGTGGAGATGCATACAAGGGCACAGAGTTTACCGATATGATTGATGCCAACCCGATAATGCGTTTCGAGATTGGCCCCAATAACGGCCAGTTAAATAATAAATGGAATGGTATCTGGGATGGTGTAGGTGGTGCCAACCAGGTGTTGAAATTTTTACCATTGGCCACTGATATTGCTGCAGCCGATGCAAAACAGATAGAAGCGGAGGCAAAATTCATCCGGGGTTTTATGTATTTTGAAGCGAAGAAAGCTTTCAATAATATCCCTTTTGTTGATGAAAAGGTGATTGATTTTAAAATTCCCAATACAGATGCTTCCGGCGCAACGTATGTTAATATCTGGCCGCAGATAGAAGCAGATTTAAAATTTGCGTACGATAACCTGGATGCAATAAAACCACATATTGGCCGTGCAAACAAATGGGCTGCTGGTGCATTTCTTGCCAAAGCCTTTATGTTTCAGAATAAATTTGCGGAGGCAAAAGCATTGTATGATGTGATTGTAGTAAGTGGTAAAACAAGTAAAGGAGTAGCATATGGCCTTACTCCAAATTATGCTACAAACTTCCGTTCTACTACAGAACATAATGAAGAGACCGTATTTTCTATTGAGGCTTCTTATGGTGATGGCGCAAATACCAATGGTAACTATGATAATACATTGAATTACCCGCATGGTGGATCTGCCACCACAGAAAAACCAGGCGCCTGCTGCGGATTTTTTACTCCATCTCAAAACCTGGTGAATTCCTATCGCACTACTGCCGGGTTACCAATGCCCACTACCTATAACGATTTGGATGTTACCAGTGATGAGCCTTTTGCTTCAGACAACCCTGCATTTGTGCCATATGCCGGTACACTTGATCCACGGTTAGACTGGACAGTAGGAAGAAGAGGAATTCCTTATTACGACTGGGGTACTCATCCAGGCCGTGCATGGGTTCGTGATTATACATATGGCGGACCTTACAACCCTAAAAAGAATACTTACTACAAGGCAGATATTGGTACTTTGGCCGGTACAGTGGGATGGGGCTTTGCCAACAATGCACTCAACTATACGCCTATGCGTTTTGCAGATGTGCTGTTATTGGCTGCTGAAGCAGAAATTGAAGTAGGTAGTCTTGCTACTGCACAGACTTATATCAACAGGGTAAGGGCAAGGGCCGCTGCCGGCGCTCCTGTTATGAACCTTGCAGGCAATGCACCTGCGGCAAATTATCTTATCAGTCAGTATATCGTTCCGTTTGCAGATAAAGCAGCAGCACGTGTTGCAGTAAGGTTTGAAAGAAAACTTGAATTGGGCATGGAAGGACACCGCTTCTTTGATCTTGTGCGTTGGGGAATTGCAGATGTGGTATTAAATTCAGAATACTTTCCTAAAGAAATGGTAAGAAGGCCAAGCACATTGGCCGGATCAGTTTTTGTGAAAGGCAAACATGAATATTTACCCATTCCTGACTTCGCAATTTCTGCCAGCATTAAAGATGGTAAACCAACTTTAAAACAGAATCCGGGGTATTAACAGATATCGGTAAAATTATATTTTGATAAAAGAGGCTGTTCAGCAAATGAAACAGCCTCTTTTTATTTTACCTGCATTCTCATCACCAGAACCTGGTATATATTATTTTACGATCTTATTTTATTCCATGACCAGTAATTGCAAATGATATAATAAAACGTAATTTGAATAACAGAATCGTCTGACCAGCATGCAGGTGTACATGAAATGCGTTTTTTAAATAATGAAAAAAACTCATGGTAAAAAACAATTTCGATAATTTTTGCTGGCCGGATAGTTTTACCAACTAATTTATATTTTAAAAAACGCTTATAATTATTGTTTGCTATGAAAAAATGCGCGGCTGCATTTGTTCTAATCACCATATTGCTTACAGGTTGCAGAGAAAACCATACCGAACTTTTTACTGCCATCAGCCCGGAACATTCAGGCATTCATTTTAATAATACCATTATTGACAATGATACGTTTAATGTGCTGGACGTTGAAAATATCTACAATGGCGGCGGCGTAGGAATTGGTGACTTTAACAACGATGGCTTACAGGATATCTATTTTACCGGCAATACCGTTTCCAATAAATTATACCTGAACAAAGGTGATTTTACATT
Source organism: Chitinophagaceae bacterium (assembly GCA_039915085.1). Classification (GTDB taxonomy): domain Bacteria; phylum Bacteroidota; class Bacteroidia; order Chitinophagales; family Chitinophagaceae; genus JACMLD01. Next base: position 19,338 of record JBDSOC010000128.1, on the reverse strand, counting down.
TCAGGATATTACAGATATCGCCGGCGTTACCGGTGAAAAAAGGTTTTGCAGGGGGGTGAGTGTTGTTGACATCAATAATGACGGGCTGATGGATATCTATATATGTGCTACCCTGTCAACTGATGTGCTAAAAAGAGAAAACCTGCTATATATTAATACCGGTAATGATAAAGATGGTAATCCCCGTTTCACAAACATGGCCAGGCAATACGGACTTGCCGATACGTCACACGCAACGATGGCAGCTTTCTTTGACTACGATAACGATGGTGATCTTGATATGTATCTTGTAGTAAATGAAATAAGAAAAAGTGAATACCCCAACCAGTTCCGTCCCATTTTAACAAACAGCGAAAATCCCAATACAGATAAATTGTTCCGGAATGACTGGGATAAAAATCTGAATCACCCGGTTTATACTGACGTATCACGTGCAGCAGGCATTACCATTGAAGGGTATGGTCATGGTGTAAATATTTGCGATATTAATAATGACGGGTGGAAAGATATTTATGTTACCAATGATTTTTTGTCTGACAATAACCTTTTTATCAACAACCGTAATAGCAGGTTTACCGACCAGGCACACAGCTATTTCAAACACACGGCCGCAAATGCTATGGGGCAGGATATTGCCGACATCAATAATGATGGTCTGCCGGATATTATTGAAGTGGATATGAACCCGCAGGATAATTACCGCAAGAAAATGATGATGACACCCAACAGTTACCAGGTTTATATGAACATGGATTATTATGGTTACCAGTTTCAGTATGTGCGTAACACCATCCAGCTGAACCAGGGTCCGCGGGTTTTACAAAATGATTCAATCGGCCTGCCCATCTTCAGTGATATTGGCTTTTTATCCGGCATAGCAGAAACAGACTGGAGCTGGACCCCGCTGGTGACCGATTTTGACAACAATGGTTACCGGGATATTATTATTACCAATGGGTTCCCAAAAGATGTAACAGATCATGATTTCATTGCTTTCAGAACAAAAGCATTCTCAATAGCAGGCAAAAAAGATATACTGGCACAGGTGCCTGAGGTAAAAATTTCTAACTACGCGTATAGCAATAACGGAGATCTGACTTTTACCGATGTATCAAAAAAATGGGGTATCACTGCCACCTCATTTTCTAACGGGGCAGCCTATGCGGATTTAGACAACGATGGCGATCTTGATTTTGTAGTAAACAATATCAATGACGAAGCATTTCTGTACAAAAATAACGCCCGTCAACAAAGAAAAGATAGCAGCCATTACATCCAGATACAGTTTGCCGGAGATACGCTTAACAGGAACGGGTTGGGCGCACAAGCTGAAATTTATTATGATCATGGTAAAAAACAGTTTTGGGAAAATACACCCTACAGGGGTTACCTGTCCACGATTCAGAACATGGCTCATTTTGGATTGGATACGGTAACAACAATTGATTCTATTGTTATCAAATGGCAGAACGGTTCACTGCAGTTATTAAAAAATATTAATGCCGATCAGCTTCTCAAAGTAAACATAACAGCTGCAACATCCGGTTATACCGGTACAACAAGCTTGTTTGCATCCAATACACTGTTTAAAGAAATCACTGCTGCGGTAAACATTCATTTCGTTCACGAAGAAAAAGATTATATCGATTTCAATGTTCAAAAATTACTGCCGCACAAATTATCAGAATACGGTCCTGCGCTGGCTGCAGGTGATATAGATGGCAATGGCCTCGATGATATGATAAGTGGAGGCGCATTCAATAAAAGCGCCCAGCTATTTTTGCAGCAAGCCAATAACCTGTTCATTCAGAAAGCACTGCTACCTGCTTCAGCACTTGATAATAAAAAGAGTGAAGATACCGGGCTGCTGCTGTTTGATGCTGACGGTGATGGAGATCTTGATCTCTACATTGCCGCAGGTGGTTATGAGAATCCACCAGGCAGCGCTGCCTACCAGGATAAATTGTATGTGAATGATGGCAAGGGCAATTACCACTATGATTCACTTGCGTTACCCGCCAACTTTACCAGTAAGTTTTGCGTAAGAAGCATTGACTATGATAAGGACGGCGACCTGGATATTTTTGTTGCAGGCAGGGTTGAGCCATGGAGCTACCCGAAACCGGTCTCAAGTTTTATTTACCGCAATGATTCAAATAAAGGACAGGTAAAATTTACTGATGTAACCAGCGAAATAGCAAAAGATCTTAATCATACCGGTCTTGTATGCGACGCACTATTTACCGATTTTGATAATGATGGCTGGTGCGATCTTATTCTCGCCGGCGAGTGGATGCCAGTCAGTTTTTTAAAAAATGAAAAAGGCATTTTCCGGAATATTACCCAACAATCGGGCGTGGCCGGTCAAATAGGATGGTGGAATACCATTGCACCAGGCGACTTTGATAATGATGGTGATATTGATTATGTTGTTGGCAACCTGGGTCTCAATTCACAATACCGGGCAAGTGATCAATATCCTGTTTCTATATACGCAAAAGATTTTGACAACAACGGAAGTTATGATGCCTTTCCCGCGCAGTTTTTTCCTGTGAGTCAGAAGGATCAAACCATGAAATCTTTCCCCGCCCAAACAAGGGAAGATGCTATAAAGCAAATGATAAGCCTGCGTTCTAAATTTCAAAATTATAAATTTTATGCAGGCGCAACCATTGAAGAACTCTTTTCAAAAGAACAATTGAAAGACGCGCTGATATTGAAAGCAAATAATCTGCGTTCGGCTTATCTCAAAAATGATGGTAACGGAAAATTTACATTTTATCCATTGCCGGTAAATGCACAATTTTCTGTGCTGAATGGAATGGTGGCCGAGGATTTTGATGGAGACAATAACCTGGATGTTTTGATCAGTGGCAACGATTATGGTACGGAGGTTAGCGTTGGCCGTTATGATGCTTTAAATGGCCTGTTGCTGAAAGGAGATGGCAAGGGCGGCTTTCTGCCGCAATCTATTCTGCAAAGCGGTATTTATATACCTGGCAATGGAAAGGCAATGGTAAAGCTGAGAAGCAAAAATGGCAACTACCTGGTAGCCGCTGCACAAAACCGGGGACCCCTGAAAATATTCATGCTGAAGAGAAAAACGACCATGCTGGCCCTGCAACCTGCAGACATGCATGCAACCGTAAAATTTGCCAATGGGTCAACACAATTACGTGAGTTTTATTATGGAGATTCGTTCTTATCGCAATCAGCCAGGTTTGTATGTACCGATAGCAGTATGGTTTCTATAACTATTTATGACAACAAAGGGCAGGCAAGAAAAATAAAATAAAATGATAGTATTTAAGTGTCAACTTATAAGAAAAGCCTGTATTGTTTGCAGTGTTGTATTTACCCCGTTTGTATTATTGCCTTCGTGTAAAAATAAACCAACCAAAGCGCAAATGCTTCACGCCTATGAAAACAAATTAGGAATAAAACCATCAAAGCTGGCACAAATTGACACCGTTAATTTTACCACTATCGAATGGATCGAACCTCTAAAAAATTTTGGAACTGTAAAAGAAGGTGACAGCGTTATTATTGTTTTCCGGTGCCGCAATACAGGCGAGAACCCGCTTTTTTTGTCGGAAATTTATTCGCCCTGCGGGTGTACCATACCGCACTATACAGAAAAAGTAATTTTACCCGGTGAAGAAGATGAATTGAAGGTGTATTTTAATACGGCCAACCAGGATAAAACCATTCACAAAAGCATTATGGTTACCAGCAATACCAGCAATGGGGCAAAACACAAATTATCATTTGAAGGTAAAATAGCAAAGGCTGATTCGGCTGCTGCGAAATAATAATGAACCGGATGCGGTTCTTTAACTTAATTTTTAATGATTATACATTCACTATTGTCTTTTATGAGAAATAAGATCAGTTTTATCGTTGTCTTTTTGTTTTGCACGTGTGCTATATGCCTGTCTTCCTGCAAGGAGTTAAAAAAAAATAAATTGCACCAGGACATACCGGATGAAAGCATTGAAAAAGGTAAACTGCTGGCTGCAACTTATTGTCAATCCTGTCATTTATTACCAGACCCTTCGGAACTAAACGCAGCAGCATGGGAAGATGGCGTACTACCAGCCATGGGGCCGCGACTGGGCATTTATGCTTATGGTTTTAAGAGGTACCCATCCTATAAAAATGAAAAGGATACTCCGCATGATTATTATCCTGAAAAATCTGTACTAAACAGCCTGCAATGGCAAAACATAATAGACTACTACACTTCAATGTCGCCGGATTCACTGCCGGCACAACCAGTTCATGAAAAAATCACTGCAGATCAAACTATTTTTAAGGTTGAGTATGCTGCATACACATACCCTTCTCCCGCTATTTGTTTTACTAAAATTGATACCCTTTCCAGCCAGCACCAGTTGTTATTGTTTGACCTGGCAGGCAAATATCTTTTTCGTTTCAATAACGGGTTGCAGCTGACTGATTCTGTTAAAACAGATGCAACCATTACGGATATAGATTTTCACAACGACAGCATGCTGGCCTGCAATGTAAATGTCATCAATCCAAATAACGGCAAATATGGAAATGCGCATTTGGTACATGCAGATGCCAAAAACAGGTTGCAGATAGACACTACCGCATTGTTTGACAAACTGCAAAGACCGGTACAAATTACTTCCTGCGATCTGAATAACGACAACAAAACAGATTACCTCGTTTGTGAGTTCGGGCATTTAACCGGCGCATTGGCGTGGATGGAAAATACAGGTGATGGTAAGTATATTCATCATGTACTGAGGGCAGCACCAGGTGCACTTACAACATACGTGGAAGATGTAAATCATGACGGACTACAGGACGTATGGGCATTGTTTTCGCAGGGAGACGAAAGTATTGTACTGTTTACCAATAAAGGAAACGGCGTCTTTGACCAGCAACAGGTTTTACGTTTTCCAGCCATATACGGATCAACATCTTTTGAAATGGCAGATTTTAACAATGATGGTTTAAAGGATATTGTTTATACCTGCGGCGACAATGCAGATTATTCTATGGTACTGAAACCATACCACGGCGTATACATTTATATAAATGAAGGCAATAATCATTTCAGTCAAAAATATTTTTTTCCTATTAATGGCTGTTATAAAGCAATGGCAAGAGATTTTGACGGAGACGGCGACCTGGATATTGCTACCATCGCATTCTTTGCTGATTTTGCCTTGCAGCCGCAGGAAGGTTTTGTGTACCTGGAAAATAAAGGAAACTATACATTTAAGCCATTTACAGTGGCAGAAAGCACAAAAGGCAGGTGGCTTACCATGAATGCGGGCGACCTTGACGGAGATGGCAAACCGGATATTGTGCTGGGCAATTTTTCTATACGGCCTTCGGAAATAAAGACGCATCCAGACTGGCAAAAAGGGCCGCCATTTATATTTTTAAAAAATATCAGCAAATAATTTTTCACTGTAATCATTGAACCAATCAAGTGATGAAATATTATTATCTTTTTATTTACGTGTGTTCGATGGCGGTATATTCAGGCTGTCAAACTAAAAACGCATTGCCTGCAAACGATGCTGAGGTGCTGCATCAAAACCAGGATCTGCTAACCGAAATAATTATATATGACGTGTTTACTCCCCCGGTTGCCAGCAGAATTTATGTTTATTCTTCACTGGCGTCTTATGAAGCCATACGGTTCAGCCAAAATGGAGCAGCATCAATAGCAGAAAGATTACACGGTTTTGGAAAAATGCCCGTACCGGAAAAAGGCAAAACATATAATTACACACTTGCTGCCACAAAAGCATTTTTTACCGCGGTACGCAATATCAAAGTTTTTTCTGTTGATTCGTTGCAAAGCTATGAGCAATCGGTGTACGATAATTTTAAAGAAAAACTGGATGATTCCACTTACCTGCGTTCAATCGCTTTTGGAGATACAACAGCCAAAGCAATACTGGCAAGGGCTAAAACAGATGGCTACCAGCAATCAAGGGGCAAGCCAAAACATTTGGGCAGCAATGAACCTGGTATGTGGAGGCCTACCCCACCCGACTACATGGATGGCGTAGAATGGTGCTGGAATACAATGAAACCAATGCTAATGGATACCTGTTCACAATTTATGCCGCCGGCACCACCAGCATTCAGCACAGATACCAGCAGTATTTATTTTAAAGCTCTTACCGAAGTATATACCCTTGGCAAGGCGCTTACCGGAGAACAAAAATTAATTGCCCGGTACTGGGATGACAATCCATTTGTAATAGAACATGCCGGCCACATGATGTTTGGCAATAAAAAAATAACACCGGGCGGGCACTGGATGGGCATTGCAGCCATTGCGGCAAAACAGACAAAGGCATCGCCGGTAAAAACAGCACAGGCGTATGCGCTTACTGCCATCGCTTTATATGATGCTTTTATTTCCTGCTGGGACGAAAAGTACCGCAGCAATTATATCCGGCCTGTTACCGTTATTAACGAAAAAATAGATCGTGCCTGGTCGCCTTTTTTACAAACCCCACCATTTCCTGAATATACCAGCGGACACAGCACCATTACCAGCGCAGCAGCCACCGTGCTCACAGCATTGTTTGGAGACCAGTTTTCATTCCAGGACACCAGTGACCTGAGATACATTGGCTTGCAACGTCATTTTTCTTCCTTTGTAGCGGCAGCAGATGAAGCGTCCATCAGCCGTGTATATGGCGGCATACACTACCGTTTTAGCGTAAATGCCGGGTCGGTTGCAGGTAAGAAAACAGGTGAATTAATTGTAAAAAAATTGATCAATTAAAAATATATTAAAAACCGTCACAGTCCGGTAATTTATTGCAGCCTGTTTTTTAAGCGCCGCCCTAAAACTTACTTTTTTAGCCTTCCTGGTTACATTTAATATTCCATTTCAAATGGCTGGTTTTCTATACCCAATATAATCAAATCGCTGGCAAAATTAAAAGCCGAATCAACTTTTATAAGGACCTGGTGTTGTATATTTTATTAAAACAATGCAAATAACAATCGTTTAACCTGTCATCAGGCAGGTATTAAATAAATTGAATGGTATGCCTGTGTGAGTTTTTTTAAAAAGTTCAAAAAGAACTATTAAAATCCAGATAAGAAAGTTAACTCCCGATAAATAATTCACTTTATTAAAAACCAAAACATGGATAAAAAATTACAGGGACAAATTGCCATTATAACCGGAGCCAGCAGTGGCATAGGCGCAGGTGTGTCAAAAGCAATGGCGGCGCAGGGTGCTGCAGTAGTAATTAATTATCCCGTACCTGCTACAAAAGATGCGGCTGAAGGGGTGCTGAAAGAAATAACGGATGCCGGCGGCAAGGGTATTACTTACGCCTGTGATGTAAGCAGGGAAGACCAGGTGATAAAAATGTTTGCTGAAGTAGTTGCACAATTTGGCACCGTTGATATACTGGTAAACAATGCAGGCCTGCAACGCGATGCAAAGTTTACAGAAATGACACTTGAGCAATGGAATTTTGTTTTAGCAGTTAATCTTACGGGCCAGTTTCTTTGTGCAAGAGAAGCCATTAAAGAATTTTTAAGAAGGGGAATTGATGAAACAAAAAGTAAGGCAGCAGGAAAAATAATTTGCATGAGCAGTGTACATGAAGTAATTCCATGGGCAGGACATGCCAATTACGCAGCAAGCAAAGGTGGTATTATGATGATGATGAAAACCATTGCCCAGGAATTTGCGCCAAAAAAAATACGCATCAATTCTATCGCACCTGGCGCTATTGCCACACCTATTAACCATGACGCATGGGACACGGCAGCGCATCTGCAGGATTTATTAAAATTGATTCCTGAAAAAAGAGTCGGGCAGGTAGAAGACATTGGTAAAGCAGCGGTGTTTCTTGCCAGTGATGATGCAGATTATATAAATGGCACTACTTTATTTGTAGATGGCGGTATGACGCTGTATCCGGGGTTTGAGGATAACGGCTAACAAAGAGAAAAGGGATAAAAGGGGTTTAACAACTAATACCCGGTTCTTTTGTTGTTCTTTTCATTATGACGTTACACAAACAGCAAGTCTTTTTTTAAACCTTTTCTCTTATAAACGCTTTGACTCTTTTCTTCTTTAAACTCTTAGCTTTTTAACTTATGAACAAAGAACAGGGACGTCTTCAAAATGAAGAATGGAAAAAATGGGGGCCGTACGTAACGGATCGCCAGTGGGGAACCGTTCGCGAAGATTATAGCGCCGATAGTGAGCCCTGGAATTATGTTACCCACGAAATGGCAAGAAGCAAGGCTTACCGTTGGGGAGAAGAAGGGATTGCAGGCATTTGCGATGGTCAGCAGCAGCTTTGTTTTGCTATTGCTCTCTGGAACAAAAAAGATCCTATTATAAAAGAAAGATATTATGGTTTAACCGGGCACGAAGGCAATCATGGTGAAGATGTAAAAGAACTATACTATTACCTGGATTCCACACCTACGCATTCTTATATGAAGATGCTGTATAAGTATCCGCAAACTGAATACCCGTACGATTGGCTGCTGCAGGAGAATAAAAAAAGAAACAAAGAAGACCCCGAATTTGAACTGATTGACACCGGCATTTTTGATGAGGATAAATATTTTGATGTATTTACCGAATATGCCAAGGCTGGTATCAATGATATACTGATTAAAATAACTGTTCATAACCGTGGAGCAGCAGATGCAGCATTGCATGTTTTGCCTACCGTCTGGTTCAGGAATACCTGGTCATGGGGATATGATGATTATAAACCGCAAATGAGTTCATCCAATAATGGGGATATTATTATCAATCATAAAAATATTGGAACTTTTACACTGCATCTTGAAGAAAAAACTTCATTATTTTTTTGTGACAATGAAACGAACATTAATAAATTATATGGTGCACAAAATGAAGGAAGTTTTTGTAAAGATGGAATTAATGACATGCTGGTGCATGGAAATACAAAAGCTGTAAACATTTATCAGCACGGTACAAAAGCAGCTGCCAATTACGATATTAATGTTAAAGCCGGGCAAAGTATTACTATCTGCATGAGGCTTGAAAATGGTAATATCATGCATCCTTTCAGTGATTTTGCTGCTATTTTTAATGATCGTGTAAAAGAAGCAAATGAATTTTACGGCTCACTTCAAAAAAATATCTCCGGGGAAGATGAAAAACTTGTTCAGCGGCAGGCATTTGCGGGCATGCTATGGAGCAAACAATTTTTTTATTACGATATAGAACAATGGCTGAAAGGAGATCCCGGTCAGCCTTCACCACCCGCGCAACGAAAGACGGGGCGCAATCATGAATGGACGCACCTGAATAATGGTGATATAATGTCCATGCCGGACAAATGGGAATATCCATGGTTTGCTGCATGGGATCTGGCTTTCCATTGCATCCCATTTTCCATGATAGATGCAGGCTTTGCGAAGGGCCAGTTGCAATTACTCACCAAAGAATGGTTTATGCATCCCAATGGACAATTACCCGCTTACGAATGGTCATTCGGGGATGCGAACCCACCCGTACATGCATGGGCTACCTGGCGTGTGTACAGCATCGATAAAAGAAATAATGACGGCAAGGGAGACCTGCCATTTCTTGAATCCGTATTTCATAAATTGCTGATGAATTTTACATGGTGGGTAAACAGGAAGGACGCAGAAGGCAATAATATTTTCCAGGGAGGTTTTCTTGGACTGGATAATATCGGTGTTTTTGACCGCAACGCCATACTTCCTGCTGTTGGGGAAATAGAACAATCTGACGGAACAAGCTGGATGGCCATGTATTCTTTAAACCTTATGCGGATTGCGCTTGAGCTATCCTGCTATAATCCTGTTTACCAGGATATGGCCACTAAATTTTTTGAGCACTTTTTATACATAGCGGACGCCATGGAAAATATGAGTGGTGATGGCACTGGTTTATGGGATGATGAAGACATGTTTTTTTATGATGTACTGAAAAGACCAAACAAAGAAAGTGTAAAACTAAAAATACGCAGCATGGTAGGCCTGATACCATTGTTTGCTGTAGAAGTACTGGATTATACAATACTGGAAGCAGTGCCTGAATTTGCGAAACGTTTAAACTGGTTTTTCTCAAACCGGCCCGATTTAGCAAGTCTGGTATCGCGATGGCAGGAAAAAAGTGAAAATGAAAAACACCTGCTGAGTCTTTTACGCGGTCACCGCATGAAAAAAATATTGCAGCGCATGTTTGATGAAAGCGAATTTTTCAGTGACCATGGCATACGCGCCGTTTCAAAATACCATGAAGAGCATCCTTATGATTTTTGGCTGGATGGCACCTGCCTGAGTGTAAAATATACGCCCGGCGAATCTACTACTGGTATGTTTGGCGGCAACAGTAACTGGCGGGGCCCGGTGTGGATGCCGGTCAATTATTTACTGGTTGAAAGCCTGCAGCGTTTTCATTATTACTATGGAAGCGATTTTAAAATAGAATGCCCGTCAGGAAGTGGAAAATTTATGACGCTGAATGCCGCAGCAGATGAACTTTCTAAAAGACTATCCTCCCTGTTCCTGCGTAATGAAGCAGGCAGAAGGCCATTCCTGGGAGATAATTATAAAATGCAAACAGATCCCAACTTCAATAATTATATGCTGTTCCATGAATATTTTCACGGTGACAACGGCAAAGGCCTTGGAGCATCTCACCAGACAGGATGGACAGGTCTGATAGCAAAACTTTTACAACCAAAAAGACAGGAAGAGGCTGCAGTGATACCTGTTCAGCAACAAGTGGTGTCAAAAAAAACAGAGTAGCCAGTTGAGAAAAAATCATTTCATCTTCGGCAAGAAGTATATGCTCAGAAAAGTTTTTTAAAATAAGTCTGCATATAAAAATGCTTCACCGCACTGTTACTCCGGTTACAGGTTAGGTTCCTTCATAAAAATCACCCTGCTGCGATAAAACCTCCCTGTATTTGTTAAACACTTTGGTTTTAGAAATAAATCCCGCAAATTTATTATCCTTATCCAGCACCGGCAGCCACCAGCTGTGGGTAATATCAAATTGCTCCATTACGGAATGCATGTCCTGATCTTCCCGCAATACCGCAGCAGGCTTTTTCATTAAAGATTTTATTGAAATTGTCCGGAACTGATCGGGCTGAAAAAGCTTTTGTTTGACATCATTCAGCTCAATGATACCCGCAAACCGGTGCCTGCTATCATGTACGGCAAAAATATTTCTTTCACTGTTCTTAATCATTTCTACCAGATCGCTCAGTTTTTTATCCATACTGATGCTCTCGTATGTATTCTCCAGCATTTCATTAAGACTGATGCCGGTAAGTATATTTTTTTCTTTCTGATGGGTAAATATATGTCCCAGCGAGGCTAGTTTTTTTGTTTCCATGGAAAAGGGCTCGCTCGTCTTTACAATAAAAAAAGAAATAGAAGAAACGATCATCAATGGAATAAATAATTCGTATCCATTGGTTATTTCTGCAATCAAAAAGATGGCGGTAAGCGGGCAATACATAACTCCGCTAAGTACACCTGCCATTCCTACAAGGCTAAAATTACCCTCTGGTATTTTTATCCAGGGTGTGCTATTTAATAGTTTGGAAAAGAAGAAGCCGAGGTAGGCGCCCGTAAAGAGCGAAGGTGCAAAATTACCTCCGTTACCGCCGGCGCCTATGGTAATGGCAGCAGCAACTGGTTTAACCAGTACAATCAATGCGGTAAAAGTAATCAGCCCCCAATTCTCTCCCAGACGGGAAAACAATGTGGTATTGTCTGTAATATTTACCGGCGTGTCATTTGCTACCAGTTTTACGCTGTCATACCCTTCGCCAAAAAGTGGTGGAAATACAAAACAGATGGCCAGTAACACCAGGCCTCCGGCCGCTGCCTTTGAATAGGCGTTCATTTTATTGTTGTGCAGCCGGCCTTCGATTGATTTAAAAATTTTTGCATAATATAAAGAAACAAAACCCGCCAGTAATCCTATTAAAATATAATAGGGCACATTTTCATAATTAAAGTTTTGTTTCAGTACAAAATTAAAAAGCAATGCTTCTTTTAAAATTATTTTTGAACACAATGCCCCCATTACGGAGGAAATCATCAGCGGGATAAAATAACTGACAACTGTTTCGGTAAGCAATACTTCAATGGCGAATATAACGCCGGCTATGGGTGCATTAAATACAGCTGCAATACCTGCTGCGGCACCGCAGGCAATAAGTAGCGTACGCTCCCGGTAATTGAAATCCGTTATACGGGCCAGGTTAGATCCCACGGCAGAGCCAGTAGACACAATGGGCGATTCCAAACCAGCCGAACCACCAAGGCCTACTGTAACTGAACTGGTAATAACATGCAGGTAAACATGTTTAAGGGGAATAAAAGAAGATCTTCTTGCAATAGATTTCAATACCATCGCAATACCCCTTTCTATTTCTTTAGCAAAAAAATGACGGATAATAAATACAGTAATAATCAAACCCACGCCGGGAAATAATAAATAGGCAAAACGTGAAACAGGAATTTCCTTTAGCCAATGCTGCATATAATGGACCAGGGTTTTAAGCAATACTGCTATCAATCCTGATACAAGGCCCGTAAGCGTTGCTATTACCATTATAAATTGCACCCTTGTAATCCTGATACGAAGCTGGTTGATAACAACCTGGTAGAACGATTTAGCTGAAGCCAATTAACAAAAGTTTAGTGAGTCATTATTAGCAGCAAATATAAGGCCTGCTGGCAAAAAGACACTTAATTGGAAAATTGAGGCATTAAAAGCCCGAATAAGCTAAACCGGCCAATAGCATGTCTTTAATAACAAAAAAGCCAGCTTCTTATAAGCCGGCTTAAAAATGTTCATACAATTGTTACTATTTTCCTTTGTCCTTTAAGGACGGCCAATTCTTATCTGCTGTTTTTATTAACTCGTCTTGTCTCTTAAACCACATTTGCTGAACACTTTTATTGTAGTTAAAATACAATTTGCCTTCTACAACTTTCCATGCTTCCGGATCTGAAGGTGCTTTATGTCCTTCACCATCCGAAGCACCGTATGCGCAATAACCACCATACTGGGGTGCATATTTATCCGGATTTGCTTTAAATGCTTCCTTGTTTTGTTCTGTGGCAAAGCGCCAGTTTACGCCGTTCCAGGAATATGATAAAAGACTGTCTCCTTTCACGGGTTTACTTTCAGTAAAATAAGCAACAGCATCATAACCGTGAATGGCAGCGCCGTCTGCTACAAATACAGGTGATTTTTGCGCAAACATTGCAATTGAACAAAATAATGCCAGGCTGGTAACTACAATCATTCTTTTCATAAAAAATTAATTTAGAGAACAAAAATAGAAACAGGTCAAATCAAAAAAGGTCTTTTAAACGACAAAGAAAAAAATATATAAAATTGAGCTGCTTGAACAGGCGGAAGAATGGCTGATTACAATATTTATTATAATTTTTTTATAACCGTGCACGGATTACCCACTGCTACCACATTGGCTGGAATGTTTTTTACCACTACACTGCCGGCTCCTATTGTTGTATTATCACCAATACTTACACCTGCGCAAATAATACTGCCGCCGCCTACCCATACATTATTTCCAATGGTTACAGGTGAAGCAAGCTCAGGCCCCTTTATTCTTTCCGCCGCAATAACCGGGTGATGCGCAGTATATATTTGTACGCCAGGCCCTAAAAAAACATTATCCCCCATTTTTATGTAATTACAGTCAAGAAAAATACAATTAAAATTGGCGAAAAAATTATCGCCTGCTTCAATATGACAACCATAATCACAAAAGAATGGCACCTGTATATCAATATTATTACCCGTCTTTACCCCCAGCTGTTGCAATATTGCAGCACGCTTTTCTTTATCGTATATAGTCTGATTATAGGCATGTATTAATTCCCTGGCTTTTATACGTAACGACATCAATTCCTGGTCGCCCGCATCATACAATTGCCCCGCAAGCATTTTTTTATATGCTGTTTTCATAAAAATAAATTTATCACTTTTGCAACTATTCAGTATCAAGGTGAAGAGAATGAAAATCAGCCCATTTTTTTACCAGTAAATTAATAAACCGTTTCAGGTATATTTCGTTTAAAAAATTATTTGACCAGTTGTCATAACGGCTGCATTGAATACCAAGGTAAAAAAAATAAAGAGCCGCACCGGCAGCAGGAATCAATCCTTTCTCTTCATCACTGACGGCAGTTACAGATTCATATCCTTCTAAAAAACTTTCCTTTTTCAGATTGAATTCATTTTCATCTTTTTCAGTGCTGTATAATTGCAGGATGTAATAAGCTATATCCATTAAGAGCCAGCCATTCCCGCAAAAATCAAAATCAAAAATTGTAATATCTGTAGCCTTGTCAATACTCATATTATCGAACCAGATATCAAGATGTACAATTCCTTCACGCAGACCACCAGTCTTTACATTGCTGAATACACCGTGCAAATACTTTTGCAGTGATTTCATATAAATCATTTCAACGGTACCTGCGGGCAGGAATTGTTCCAGCTTCTCAAATGAATTTGTCAGCAACACAGCAGGCGTATAAATTATCCTTTCCAACTGCAGGTTATATGTTACCCTGTGCATGCCCGCCATAATCACACCTGCTTTATGATGCAGTTCTGCGGGCAGGTTCAGCATTTTGCCCCCTTTGGCAAAAGAAAACATAACGCCAAAACGTAATCCTTCGGGCGCCTGAAAATGCTGAATGTATACTGATTTTATATCGGCTATTGCATATGATATGGGCAAGCTGTTTTCTTTCAGCATTCCTAACAATCTTATTTCTTCTGCAATTTCCTTTTCAGTTCTCCAGTTAAAGCTGTACACCCGGAAGGTATATTCATCCCTGGCATTACTGACTAAATAAGTATGATTAATACCGGTTTTTAAAATACGGGCGGTCACAGCACCTTCCATTCCATACTTTTCTTTTACAAAATTTGCGATGTGTACAGCGGAGAGCGTAGAGTCAGTAACTGGGAAAACATTCATTGAATAATAAATTTACCTGAGATTTACGTCTTCAAATTCCTTTTGCCCCTTTACGGGATCCACAACGGCTGTCTCCAGCTTAAAATTATACAGCCTGCTGGAAATTGCCCAGTGAATCATTGATTTTACATAATAAGTATTGCCAAATTTTAAATCAATTTTCGCGGCCGATTCATCCTTAAATAATTTGCTTTTAAACTCAAACTTGCCTTCTTTGAATATTTTAAATATATAACCTGAATTATTCTGTGCTACACATATTATATCTTCATCCAGGTAAATGGGGTAATTGGCTAATCCGTTTGTTACTTTACCCGGTCTGTATAAATAAACTAGGGCACACTTTGAGGTGTCGCTGAAATGTTCTTTTTTTAGTACTGCACTGTTGGGAATTCTCCTGATTAAATTACTATGGCTTACAACAACCTTCTGATTGAGCCACATGGTATCCGACAGAATAGGAACAGTGGAAACCTTATCTACATAGCTTTTAAAAGTATAATACTCATTGGTCAGCTTTAGCATTTCGATAGCCAACACATGTTTTTTAAGGAATACAGCTACCTCAGCATTTATTTTAACATTGCCTGATATATATTTTAATGTATAAACGCAATCGTCTGTCCATTTAATTTGCCAAAGTGTTGTATCGCCCGTTATAAGATTTGTTTCATGCACCCAGTCCCCTTCTCTTGTATCCATGTATTGGTCCGGAGCATTTTTAGGATAATTATAGAATATTCCATTCTTTAAATCTGTACAGACCGGGTATTTGTCCTGTGCGTTTGAATAAAATGACAGTGCTATTAATAAAAACAAAAGCTGTGCTGTCTTTATATTAATCATTGATAAATTGTTTGTTTTACAAAAGCGCATTTGCAAAAAGCGGTACAAAATACCATGTTTATACGATTCCAGCAACTGGTGATTCTTTACCAGTGGCTGATCTCCCAACAGACAGGCTACTATCAGATTTATCATGCTATAAATGCGTATTTTTATAGGGGTATAAGCTGCGACCTGGCTTTTGAAAATTTATTAAGACTCAAATATATGAGCAAAGAACAAACAAAAGATTTACTTGTATTTCTTACACCTTTCCAAAGGCATATATAAAAAAGCTTTTAAAAGATGCCTGTGCAAAGGCTCTGGGCAGGGTAAAAGATAAAAAACAATTAATGAGAGGGGCTACAATAGTAAAATCAATTTCTCTAAAAAAGAGCACTAAAAGAAAATCCTGGTGCCAAAAAGAAATAAGAAAAGGGTAAACCAAAACCGGATGAAATATATTTTTTTAATCTTTTTTGTAATCCCTGCAACTGCATTTTGCCAGGTGATTGACCCGATGGATCCATTGAAGAATGAAGATCCTTTTAAAATGGAAATACATAATAGTATTACACGGGTGCTAATGACACTTTCTTCCGACCTTGGATTGTCTGTTACACCTTCTTCTGAACATGTCATAAAAAAATCATTCACATTTATTATCAAAGGCGGCCCGGCTTTTTCAAGCGAAACATTGTATGCTGATGCTAACGGCACCTACCTGGAAAAATTTACCATAAGAGCAATTGCATCAGGTGAACTCCGCTATTATTATAATCTCCGTAGAAGAACAAGACTTGAGAGAACAGTCAGGAATTTTTCTGCTGGCTATTTGTCTGTTGAACCGATGGTAGCCAGTCCAACAATTTATATTGTCAACAGGGAAGGGCTTAAAAATGAACCCGGTTATTTCGCTGCCTATATAAACATTGGTTTTCAAAAACAAGTTAAGAAGAGGTATTATGGTGCCTTTTTTGGCACACGGTTCCCGGGAAACATTTATAACAACAGTGTTGATGTAACGGATATATTGCATGCCGGAATAACTGTTGGTGGAATCTTTTAGCCATTGATAACACGGCAATACGCCCGGGAGAAAAGTCGTAAAATTTCAAATTTATATCCTATCTTCAGATGCAGAACCATCTCTGAGATCAGTTTGCTGTAATTAATTTACCCCCTTACCCCAACAATAATAAAAATGGAAAAGCAATCATCTCCCTCCAGGAAGGTTTTCCTTGCCGTTATGGTCATTCTGGGCTGGTTTGCACTGATAGCACAATTTTACATTAATACAACCAATAAAATAACTTCAATTCCTGAAATGATTATCAGGTATTTTAGTTTTTTTACTATTCAAACCAATCTCATAGTAGCCATTTGTTTTACTGTGCTGTTATTCAACCCGGATTCGAAATGGGGTAATTTTTTTTCAAAGCAACAGACGCTTGCTGCTGTTACTGTTTATATTATAATTGTTGGGCTAATCTATAATATAATACTCCGTTTTTTATGGGCACCCGAAGGTTTGCAAAAAATTGTTGACGAATTATTGCATTCAATAATTCCGGTATTGGCGCTCATCTACTGGTTGGTATTCGCTGCAAAAAACAAACTGGAATGGAAAAATATTCCAACCTGGCTGATATATCCTTTTGCTTACATTATTTATATTTTGATCCGCGGATCAGTTTCCGGATTCTATCCTTATCCATTTATCAATAGTATACAACTCGGATTGAACAAAGTACTTGTAAATTCAGTAGGCATTGCTGTTGTCTTTATATTTATGTCCCTGATACTTGTAACCATTGCCAAATCTCTTACTGGTAAGACGCAATAAGTAATATTCATCTGCATTAGATTATCCCAGGTTGGGCAGGAATCTCTACAACTTAATACAATAGATACCTATACCTATCGGTAATTAATGGTGGCACTGTTTTATCACTTAGTTGTCATATAAATCAAAAAAATAATTTTATGGCTACTGTAAACAAAAAAAGAATGCTGTTTGGCGGATTCATTGGCATTGCCGCCCTGGTAATAGTTTCCTCTTGTGGTAATGATGCGGGATCCAAGTCTGGTACAGAACAGACTTCATCAGCAGATACAAGTTCAATAATGTCCGCTGATAGTAGTGCTATGGCAAAATCCACTGTTAGAAAAAAGAAAGGTAAAGCTTCAGGAATTGTAAGTATGGATAATACCATGAAGGTAGAAAAAGATAAAGATGGTATTTACAATAAGGCTGAAAAAATGCCGGAGTATCCTGGTGGTGAAGCTGCCTTATCCACTTTTGTAGAAAATAACATCAGCTATCCCCAGAATGCAATCGACCAGAACACAGAAGGAACAGTGAATGTTTCATTTGTGGTAGATGAAAAAGGAAAAGTAATAAACCCTGTAGCAACTGGTAAATCTGCAGGTAATGGCTTAGATGAAGAAGCAGTAAAAATAATAAAGCAAATGCCTGCATGGAAACCAGGTATGGTTAAAGGTAAGCCTGTAAAGACGCGTTTGTTGCTTCCTGTTACCTTTAAACTGGAAGATGCATAATCTGATATAAGTCTTTTTGTATATCATTATAAATCGTAAAAAGCAGCGGGTAAATCCGCTGCTTTTTTATTTTACTAACTACAGTCCCGTCTGCCGTATATTTTATGTAAGCTTCGCTACCAATGCCCATAGACATTACTGAGGCAGCCAGAAATAATCCACTCACTATTCAGAAGAAATAAAGAGAGATTCCATTGCTGAAATCTCTCTTTTAAAAATAATGATTGAATTACTATACCTGCTTAATAAGACTAATTACAAAAACCAATCAATGTTCTTGAAGTGAGGACTTGCTGGTAAAATGCTACTTATTAATAATTACTTCTGCGCCCAGTGCATTAACTCCTGTACCGTTAATAGTACCTTTTGCAAAAATGGTATATATTAACCCGTCCGAGAAAGTAATATTGTTAAGAACGAGCAATGGTGGTATAGATGATGGACTGCCTGCCAGTTTTATTTTTACGGTATATGTGCCGGCATTCACAGCAATAAAAGCTGCTTTTGAATTATCATTTGTATTGTCTGCATAGGAACGGTTGGCGAAAACAATTGAATCATTGGCCAAAATATCAACTGCAAGACTTACGGGACTCAAATGAAAAAAGCGAACTTTTGATTTGCCGGCTGCAGGGGCTGTAAGATCGTCTTCTGTAGCAAATAATTTTATTTTGCCAGATAATAAAGTATCATAAGCAAATACAGAATAAGATTTACCTGATCCAATTCCAAAACTGCTGTTTGCAAGCGGGTTGATTGTATTAGCCGCCGCCACCTTAACAGTATAATTCCCGGGCTTTAATGAAAGATATCCCGAGTTTGCAGGATAATTCAGTGACTGGGTATTTAATTTTGCATCATTAAAATAAAAATCAAAAGCAGCGCTGTTACCCGGGGAAGCATTTGCCATTAATATGCGGGC
>JBDSOC010000070.1:0-3144 GCA_039915085.1 Chitinophagaceae bacterium | reverse complement strand
TGCCTTCACTGCTGGTTAAAACGAATTTTGGCGAAATAACACGTACTGATGGTACAGTAACCAGGAAACAGTCTACTTATAAAGGCCGGCCTTTGTATTATTACACGCCTGATACCTTTAAAAGAGGTGTGGCAAAAGGAGAAGGCGTTGGAACAGTTTGGTGGGTCATGAAACCGGATATACTTAAAATCAATTAATAAATTTTTCTTACCATCTGGCATTGTAAAACCGGCGGATATTATCTGCCGTTTTTTTATTTCTGATAAGGCTACTTACTCAAAATTTTTTGCAACTCAATTAGGTATGCAGGGTTCCCACTCATGCCATTATGGCCCTCCCCATTTAAAGTAATCAACGTGTCAGTTGTTTTAAACAATTCTTTTAATTTCAAAGAAGAGCCATAATAAATTACTTCATCTTTGTTTCCGTGAAAAATAACAACAGGCATCTTGCAGGCACTTAAAA
The DNA here is from genome assembly GCA_039915085.1 of Chitinophagaceae bacterium. GTDB lineage: Bacteria > Bacteroidota > Bacteroidia > Chitinophagales > Chitinophagaceae > JACMLD01. The sequence continues at coordinate 2,679 of JBDSOC010000070.1, read as the reverse complement.
ATTTATTTGTCTCAAACTTGTATTTTAAAAGAAATGATGGAACAATATTGAAATTGTGTTTTACCAAATCGGTTAAGCTGAAGTAAGGAGCCTGGAGTATTAATAACCGGGGTTTATTGATGGAAGCCAGCTTTGTTGCAGCACCCGTACCTATTGAATAACCTAAAACAATTATTTGCTTTTCGCTGTACTTTGTTTTTAATGTATTATATGCAAGTTGCACATCTTCATAAAATTGGTTTTCATTAACAATGCTGCCTTCACTTTTTCCATAGCCCCTGTAATCAAGCAAAAAAAGATCATAATGCAGATCAGTATATGCTTTTGCAATTTGCCCCCATGATTGTAAGGAACCAGCATTTCCATGTAAATAAAATATAAGCCCTTTTGAGTTACCTGCTTTAAACAGGACACCACTTAATTTTTTATTGTCAGTTGTTTTAAAATACAGTTCTTCGAAATTTTGGGAAAACTGAAAGGTATAATCAGCAGCAATTTTGTCAGGAAAGAAAATTAATCTCTCCTGGATAAAATATAATAAAATACAAAGAAAGAAGTATACAATGGCAGCTATTTTTATAATGTTTAGCGCTATTTTCATGTGAAGGTGTTACTGGTCATATAAATCCATTACATTATTTAGAAAAATTACCTGTTGTATAAAGAAACTGCTTTTTTTAAAATACTATCAATAGTTTTTACGGGAATATCTTTCAGCGGGTCAATCAGCATAATTTTCATCCTGGCTCTTTTTTCCTGTATCAGTAACGGGTGGTTGATTTTACTTCCTTCCACAATCCCAATATACGGCTGATTGAATTTTTTATGCACCCATAAATAGCAAAACATTTTACCATGGTAACAATAAAATGGCATGCCATATTTCCATGATTCAATTATGGCAGTATCAAATGAAGTGATCATTTTCCTTAGCGCCAGCAGGCAGCCCTTTAACGGTTCTTCCTGCTGCAAAAAATAATTATCGGCTGGTTTAAGCATTCTTTTTATGCAATATATTTCAACATTATTTATATGAATTTTGCAACAGAATTCCGGGTATTGACCCTTTTCTTTATAAAATACGTTTATCCAACCGGCAAATACAATAAAATAATTTTTTACAGGCAACCTTTTCTTTATTTCAACGTAACTCCTGTGTATATTCTTCACTAAAATTATATGATCATGAATACCAGTAAAAAAAATAGGATCAATGTTATATTATCCCTGTTCTGCTTTATATTGATAACTTCCTGCAGTAAAAACGATGCTCCTGCCACACCCCCGGCTACGGTAGTAAAACATTGGGACATCATTATGAACGCGAAATATGAAAACCCCGCGCCGGCAGGACGAACTGAAACAGGGACAGCCGGCCTTGATTTGTATTCTGATAATTCTTTTAAATATAATATTGCAGTTACCGGCCTGGCCCCTGGTGATGCCCTTACTGCTTCCCATATACATTTTGGAGATCCGGCAACCAATGGCCCGGTAATACTTAATTTTAACCCTGTATTTGCCGCCAATGCTGCCACAGCAACCATCACTGGTCTCCGCCAGACCCTGGTTGATTCTATCCTCACAGGAACAGTGTATGTCAATATACACTCCACGCAGTTTCCCGGCGGATTGTTAAGAGGCCAAATGGATAAAACAATCGATTATGCTGTAGATGTGGCTTTATCAGGAGCTAATGAGGTACCTGCGGTAAATACAACCGCTACAGGGGTTGCATTGCTTCGCCTTATGACAGATAAGACATTATATAGTAAAATAACGGTTACTAATTTAGAGGGCACTGATGCGTTAAGCGTTGCACATATTCATGGCCCGGCGGCGGCGGGGGTAAATGCAGCAGTATTACAGGGTCTTTGCAGCAGCGCCGCAGATTTTGGAATAGTAAAAACAAATTTGTTAACGGACGCAAATGTAACGGCCCTGAAAACAGCGGCTGTGTATGTAAATGCTCATACTACACTTTTCCCAGGCGGTAAGATAAGAGGACAGATACGTTAATACTGAAAGGGGAATAAATTGTAATTCCAAAAACTGGTAGCAGATCAAAAGAACTGTATGTATCTATAATTATTTACTCAGGGGTAACCCAATGGCTACCCTGTACAACCGAATAAGTAAAGTTTCATGAAAAAATTATTTCTGTATACAGCTATTCTTTTTATTGTTGCCTGCAGTAAGCAAACCACGTCAAAACCTGAACCCATTATTGTTATCAATACTCCTTCCGAAAACCAGCATTTTGTCAATGGAGATACCATACATATCAAAGGGAATGTTTCGCATACTATTGAATTAACAGAAGTAGCCGTTCATATGACAGATGTTACCAGCAAAAATGAATTTTTCCATAATCATTTTCTGGCGGCAAATAAAACCCATTTTGAGTTCGATTCTAAATACCCCGTTGCCGAAAATAATAAAACCTCATTCAAAGTAGAAGTTGAGGCAACCGATAAAAACGGTACGGTAGTTACAAAAGAAATGACGATCACAATCAATTAGTCGTCCCTCAAAAGGTAGGATTGGCATAGCTGAAGTCACAGTAGTACAGAAGCCTAATCAGGGAACTATGTCGAAATCGGGCTGTTTTCCCTGCCCGACTGGTCATTCAGGCGGGGATTTCGACTGGCTTTTTTGCGGTACTTTTTTTCCATAAAA
>JBDSOC010000019.1:0-44403 GCA_039915085.1 Chitinophagaceae bacterium | reverse complement strand
TTGGCGGTGCTGCATAAGGGATTCCCAGAAAAATTGCCAAGTCAGCCTCAACGATTCCACGAACAAAACCATATTTCGTTGACTCTATTACCGAAGCCAATTTCCCTATCGTTACTTTATTTGTTTGAAGTTTCTGGGGAAAACATGAAATAAAAAAACTGGATAGTAGCATTGTAAGAGTAGCAAAGAATGCCTTGTACATATTTTTAATTATTATTATTTTGATGTTCATTGTACTAGCAGGCAACGTCCGGCGGCTTGGTGTTGTAGGGGATTCAGGGAACGTCTGCCCAACCCTTATTCTAAACCTACATTGAAATACTAATCTCTAACCCTTATTCCTCCGCCCCTATGACACCAAACCGCTTGTTATGCGCCGTTGAGCCGCTTAGCCCCGATTAGTCGTTTCTTGTTTTGAACTAGGCTATTTTGTCAATGTGTGATTGACGAAGTAGCCGACGTGTCAGCATGTTTTTTTAGCTGGCCGCAAATGTCCTCCGTCTGCGTGGCAAACACCTTTTTTGTTTGTTGTTTTTCTGTGGCCAAAGTCGTTAAAAACACACTCCGAAAAATTGACTTTGTAAGTAATAACCCCGAACTTCGAAAAGTCGACGCCCTGGCAAGCGAAAACAAGCTTTCTCTGCTGCGGTCGCCGACTTTTCGAAGCCAGTCCACCTGTTCTCACTACTTTGCCCCACTTAAGTAACAGCACTATTTATCACGCATCTGAACTTCTCGGTCAGCAAAAAAACTGCTGCAAAACTGAAACGACTTTAGGGGTCGCGAACAATGGCGTATAACACGCTAATTTATGCTATTAGACGTACCCATCGAAAAATTAAAATGTTGTAAGTCAACAGGTGTATAGACAACTTTTTGTATTGTTAGTAGCGCAATCCGTTTTTCAATTAGCCGTTTTCAAACGACTGTCAAAATGAACATTCTTCATGCCCTCACACAGCTTCGCTACCCTCAGTCACAGGGCAGCTCAATCAATAGCCAGAATTGACACATCAATATAGTGCGAAAACTTGTTAAATTATATTAATCTTTATTCAATTTATTTACGTCAATGCCCCATAGCATAATTCTACCATTCAAGATGGTCTGTTTTCCATAAATCATCAAACGGACTAATAATATTAACCAGCTGCCTCTTGCTTACATGCAGGTACCTTTCCGTAGTTTTTATATTAAAATGCCCCAGCAAATCTTTTATATACCGTATATCCGTACCCTTATCAAGCAAATGTGTGGCAAAACTATGTCTTAAACTATGCACGCCCACCGTTTTTGCTATGCCCGCTTTCAACTTGGCTGCAGAAAATATTTGCTGTACTGTACGCGTAGGGTAGGCCGTAAGGCTTTGCTCAGATTCAAACAGGTAAAGCTTTGGACGCGGTTTGTATTCCAGTAAATATTTTCTTAGTATGTCTAAAACCAGCGGACTTAAATTCACATACCTGTCCTTTTTTCCTTTTGCCCGCTGAATAAAAATCTGCATTCTTTTACTGTCTATGTCAGCAATCTTTAATGCCACAATTTCACTTACCCTCAACCCGGCACTATAGGCTGTCAGCAACATCGCCTTATGCTTTTTATTGGTTAAAGCTGCAAATAGTCTTCTTAACTCATCTTCATTTAACAGCTTCGGTAATATGGCAGGTTTCTTTGGCCGCGGAATTTCCCAAAAGAATTTCTCTTTTTTTAATACCTGCTCATAATAAAATTTCAACGCATTTATCCTGCTGTGCAAAGTATTCTCACTTAACTGTAATTTTTCAAAACAATATTGTAAATAATCTTTTATACGCCGGGGCGTGAAGTCGTCTGCCGCATGTTCTTTTAATTCCTGTAAAAACTGCGTTACTTCATTCATATAAGTTTTAATGGTAGATGGACTGTACGCTTTCAAAACCAGGTGTTGCTTAAAGGCAGGCAATACATGCTTGTTTACTGCAGCAATTTTTATTGAGCCATTGCCTGAGGTTTTAACTGCCTGTTGCAACGGTACCACTTTTTCTAAAGGTGTAATTTTTTGAAATGGTAAAACATCCGCCGGTGTTACCGGCTTTCTTTTTTGCAGATAGGTCCTGAGTAATTCGCTTTTAACGCTGGCAACACCTGCTACTGCCTTACAAAATTGTTTGAACTGACTGTTGTCCATCGGCAGGTACCATTGCTTATACGTCTTGCTCCACTTAACACCGGGCAAGTTTTTTAAAATGGAATTGATGGATGAATTGTATCCGAAGTCAAGAAAGATTCTTTCTTCTGCCCGGTGCACCCGGGCATGGCAGGTAATAATTTGCATACAGATAAGGTTGCCATGAAGATAAGTAAAATGATAAACACCAGGCCGTGTAATTCAACCAGCCAAAATGTATTTTGTGTTATACAACAGGTATTTTGGTTTTTACGTAAATATTTTACCGGGTTTATGTTTTTGCCATTGCTGGCAGCATACTGGTTCTAAAACCGTCGGTTTCTTATCTTTCATATATTTATAACAGTGGCAGCCTTTGCATCTTTTCTGGTGATGGTGCGTGCATAGGATCGCTGCATTAATTAATACAGACATGATACGTCATACGGTAATCTTTACATTAAAGCAGCGCGGAAATGCCGCTGCAGAAACTGCTTTTTTTAATGCGGCCAGGGAACTGTCTGCTATACCGGGTGTACAACACTTTGAATGCCTGCGGCAAACCAACAAAAAAAATAATTTTGATTATGGTGTATCAATGGAATTTAATAACCGTAAAACATACGAAGCATACAACCAGCATCCTGATCACCTTGCTTTTATTGAAAATTACTGGTTAAAGGAGGTGGCGGACTTCCTTGAAATTGATTACGGGCCGTTATGATAGCTGCAGAAGATCCATCATGGCGTGCAGTTAATCTCCCACCATGCCGCCAAACAACCACTGGCCTTTTTTATATTCAAAAAATAAATCGCCCGATCTGTTTTTGCCGGTTGCCCTGTATGGAGTCCCGTCAGAACCCTTAAAAATAGCTGCACCTTTTTTCAGCAGGTTTTTATAGCGGGTAAACGTTTTTTCATTTAAAAACACTTCCGATTGTAACCACTGTTGTACTGTTCCGCCACCGCTATCATAAAAGTCTCCGGATGTTAGCGCTGCAATTTTTGCCGTATCCTTTTCATCAATGCCTGCAGTAAAATTTTTCAGGAAAATATTCCAGGCAGCTTCAATATGATTGTTCTTATTTTTTAAGTGGGGAGCAATCGTATCCGTAGTAAAAATATTTTTGTATGATGGTTTATATACATCGCAAGGTGCAGCCGCGTGCCCAAAACATACTGCAATAAATACCATTATAAAAAGTAAAACAATGTATCTCATATCAATGCCGTTTAGTTAAGGACCCTCATGTTCCGTAGGAACATTTTGTGGGTAAAAATAAAATCGAATTTGGAAAAGCGTTCCAGAGGAACGCCTTGTGCTAATGCGGGATTTCTGCACAAGACATTCCTACGGAACGTAAACCGTTTTTAACCATTTTTTCTACACACAAAATGCCCCGCTGGAGCATCCTGTTCTCTTAACTAAACGGCATTGGTTTCTCATATTATATTTTCAGGTTTTGTATTCATTTTTGTGTCAAAAATTGCAGGGTTGGAATTTTGACCGGCACTACCGGAGCCGGGTCTCAAATCTATTCATAAATCTTTACCTCTTGCTTTTTAATCATGTCAAAACTGTTATATGCAAATAAGGCTGTTTGTATTTTGAGAATAAAGCTGCCACCACAGCCTGAAGATGCCAGCAGGTATACAGATGAAAGGATTGCGACGCAAGGATGTTGCCCAAAGTTCCCCAGCTGGTATCTCTCATGTACAAAAAAATGGCAGGTATAATATGCCGAATTCATGTATATTTTTTAACCGTGCAGCCTTGTATTTTCACTATACCGCAAAAAATAACTTTATATGGCAGACCATTACACTTTAAACTTTCTCTAAGCCAATCTTTTGATAAGAAACCATCCAAAATCTTCCCTTGGTACTGAATTTGCACCTTGCTGCTGATTAGCTTATTTTTACTGAATTCTCAAATACTGTCACCCACTGGAAAAACCCCGGAAAATAAAGATTATTACATTATCGTCGCTGATGGCGGTATACATTGCCGCCCTGTTATTATGGCCCAATGCGCGGCTTTGGAGTACAGTAGGGTTCGTGTTACTGTTTGTCGCCTTTCTTGTTCCCAAACATTTTTTCAGGAGCTTACTAATCTTACTTGGCTTTTTATTAATAGCCTTCCTGCTGGTACAAACCACGCTGGTGCAAGACTGGCTGGTGGGCCAGGCTTCGTCCCGGCTCTCCAGGGGCTTAAGCACACGCGTTTCGGTAAAACACGTCAATTTTTCTTTTTTCAGCAAAATGGAGATGGAAGGAGTGTATGTGGAAGATAAAAATAAAGACACTTTATTATATGCAGGCAAGCTGAAAGTAAATATTAACGACTGGTTCTTCCTGCGCGATACCGCCGTACTTCAATACCTGGGGCTGGAGGATGCTACCATTCACCTGTACCGGACGGACTCCATTTGGAACTACCAGTTCCTGGTTGATTATTTCTCCGGGCCCTCCGATACAGCTAAGAAAAAAAGCATACAACTGCAATTGCAAAAAGCAGAACTAAGAAATATTCACCTGCTGAAAAGGGATGGATGGCGGGGAGAAGACATGGGTTTGTACCTGGCCTCGCTGAGCCTGGATGCCCGGGAAGTTGATTTTAATAAAAAGCTGATAGATATTAATGAACTGGCCATTGTGGAACCCATTTTTTCTATCTGGAATTACCCCGGCCAGCGCAAATACAAACCACCCTCCACGATAAGAGATCCCACTGATACGGCCCTTTTCTGGAACCCCGGTGGCTGGAAGATACTAGCCACCAGCATAAGTATCAGCAATGGCGCTTTTAAAGATGAAAAGAAATCTGACAGGGCTGCCTATTATTATTTTGATGCACAGCACATCCAGTTTACTAATATCAATGCCAGTTTTAAAAATTTAACCTGGGTAAAAGATACCATTAGCGCGGCAGCTACCCTTACCACCAAAGAAAGAAGCGGGTTTGAAATAAAAGCATTTAAGGCCAATATGAAATGGCAGCCCCGCGCTATGGAATTCAATAGCCTGGATATACGCACCAGTAAAAGTCATCTTACCAATTACTTTGTAATGCGGTATAATAATTTTGATGACATGGGCGATTTTATTGAGAAAGTACACATGCAGGGTACTTTTAAAAATGCCCTTATCCACAGCGATGACATTGCTTATTTTGCCCCGGCCCTGGAGAAATGGAAAAAAGAAATTTATGTAACAGGTGCATTGCAGGGCAGTGTGGCCAACCTGAAAGGCAAAGGCCTGCTTCTTAAAGCGGGTAACAATACAACGCTTAACGGTGATATTGCATTGAAAGGCCTGCCGGATATTGACAAAACATTTATTGATTTTAAATCAAACGATTTCAGGACCACCTATGCTGATGTGGTAACGGTAATACCCCAGCTAAAAACCATTGATGAACCCCGGCTGGACAAGCTGCAGTTTGTTCATTTTAAAGGAAATTTTACCGGCTTCATCAAAGATTTTGTTACCACCGGTACCATTGAAACCGGGTTGGGTGTGGTGGTAGCAGATGTAAACATGAAATTCCCCGCCGCAGGCAAACCCACTTATGCCGGTAAAATATCTTCCGCCGGTTTTAACCTGGGCAGCCTGGTAGACTATGATAACCTGGGCAATATTGCTTTTAACGTAGGAATAAAAGGAAGCAGTTTTGCAATAAAAGATATACAGGCCAACCTGGATGGCAATATCAGCAACCTGGATTTTAATAACTATAACTATAAAAATATAAAAGTAAACGGTACACTGGCCAAACGTTTATTCAATGGTGAGCTGCATGCAGATGATGCCAACCTGGGCCTCAGTTTAAACGGCCTGGTAGATTTTAGTAAAACGGATCCGCGGTTTAACTTTTTTGCTACCGTAGACAAAGCCAACCTGAAAAATCTGAAACTGTACAAAGACGATATTGATTTTAACGGCAACCTGCGTTTTGATTTTACCGGGGATAATATTGACGATTTCCTGGGCACGGCAAAAATTTATGACGCTGCCATTTTTAAAAACGGGCTGCGCATTTCTTTTGATTCATTAACAGTAGAATCTAAAAAAACGGGCAACAGCAAAAGCATCGTGGTAGAAAGCAATGAGTTTGATGCCGCCGTGGCAGGGGAGTATTCAATACGGGAACTGCCTGCTGCCTTCCAGATTTTTCTAAACAGGTATTACCCCAGCTATATAAAGCCTTCCACTAAAAAAATTACCAACCAGAATTTCAGCTTTGTTATCACCACTAAAAAAATAGATGATTATCTTGACCTGGTTGATAAAAACCTTAAAGGGTTCAACAACAGCAATATCAGCGGGCGCATTAACAGTAAAGAAAATTTATTTAACCTGGATGCCGATGTGCCCCGGTTCAGCTACAAAAACATTATATTTTCCAATACAAATTTGCAGGGCCGTGGTAACCTTGATTCGCTGGGTATGGCGCTTACCGTGGGTGATGTATCTGTAAACGATAGTCTTCATTTTCCCGGTACCAAAATCAATATCCACTCTGCCAGTGACATTTCAAAAATAAATATCACTACCAGCGCCAATCAAACGTTGAATTCTGCAGATATCTCCGGCAAATTCCAGACAAGAAGCAATGGCTTCAGCGTTATTTTCGATCCCTCAACTTTTGATATCAATGGTAAAAAATGGACCATTGATAAAAACGGCGAACTTACTTTAACACGTGACATTGTAACCACCGAAGGATTAAAAATTTACAGTGGCGACCAGGAAGTAGTAGTTACATCGCACCTTTCTGAAACCGGGCGCGGAACAGATCTGAATGTTGATCTGAAAAAGATAAACATCGGCGATTTTGCTCCTTTCTTTGTAAAAAGTAACCGGCTGGAAGGTTTATTAACGGGTTCGGTAGTGGTTAGTGATCCGTTTGGAAATATGAATGTAGACGTGAACGTAAATGCCGAACAGTTCCGGCTGGATGATGACTCTATTGGCAAAGTAAAAATTACCACGGGTTATTCAAAAGCATCGGGCAGGGTAACCGTTACGGGTATTTCTGAAAACCAGAATTACAATTTTGATATCAATGGATTTATTAATACGGCCGACAGTACCGGTATGGGCATAGATCTCACCACGCACCTGAAGGATAAAACAAATATTCACCTGCTGGAAAAATATGTTGCCGGCATTTTCAGTCACCTGCAGGGCTTTGCTTCTGGTGATTTGCGCGTGGTAGGTAAAGGGAAAAACCTTAAATACCTGGGCAATCTAACGGTTACGGATGCTTCCTTAACAGTGGATTATACCAAATGCACCTACCGTATACCAAAGGCTGAAGTAAAAATGCTGGAAGATGGAATAGACTTTGGCAGCTTCCAGATAAAAGACGTGCTGAACAATACGGCAGAAGTGCAGAATGGTAAACTGTACCATAACAATTTTAAAGACATGGCCTTTGATTTCCGGGTTAAAACAAACCGCCTTTTACTGCTCAATACAAGTAATATAGACAACAAACAATTTTATGGAAGAGTCATCGGTAAAGCCACTTTTAATTTTAAGGGCCCGCAGGAAGACATGCACATGGATATACAGGGAGAAGCCACTGATACTACGGTTATCAGTTTGCCCATTGGCAGCAGCCGTGTAAATGGAGAAGCTGATTTTCTGAGCTGGAAAGTATATGGTAAGGAAATGCAGGAAAGCAATAAAAAAAGAGTGGAGAGTAATTTAACCGTTAACCTTAAAATGACGGCAAATAATTTTGCGAAAATAAATGTGATACTGGATGAAGCAGCCGGCGACCAGATAAGCGCTGTTGGTCATGGTATTCTTAATATGAGTGTGGGTACCAGCGAAAATCTATCATTAAACGGGCGTCTTGACATTGACAAAGGCGATTACACTTTTACTTTTCAATCTATAAAAAGAAAATTCAGGTTGAGAGAAGGAGAGTCAAATTATATTCAATGGAATGATGACCCCTACGATGCAGATATAAATGTAATAGCAGAATACATAGCACCCAATGTGCGTTTCAGCGACCTGGGCACTAACAACAACGCCGCTTTTTCTGCTATTAACCCGGCCGTCAGAAATTATGTGGGCGACGTGCTGGTAAGAACGGCTATTACCGGCAAATTAAAAAAACTTGATTTTAAATTTGATATTGAACTGCCCCCCAACAGCTCACTGGCCAATAACCCGGATGCTACCGAATTGCTGAAACTGATTGAGCGCGATGAGAATGAAAGAAACAAACAGAGTTCATTGCTGATTGTATTTAACAGTTTTGGGCCACTGTCTAATTCCACCAACGCCTTTAATGCAGGCGCTTCTGCTTTCCAGGGTATTTTTCTGAATAGTATGTCGGGCATAGTTTCTAACCAGCTCAGTAAAATTTTCAGTAATGTACTGGGCAATGTATTTAAAGATCCTACTTTTCATATCAATATTAATGCATCCGCTTACAATGGTTCAACACTTACAGATGTGGCCAACAGCACACAATATTTGCCAGATAGGGTAAGCACCAGTTTTTCTATCAACAAAAGTTATTTTAATGAGCGCCTCACTTTTATATTGGGTAGTGCACTCGACTTTGGCCTCAACAACACATCGGCAGCCAATACCAGGAATAATATCCAGCTATTGCCCGATGTAACGGCACAGTACAAGCTTACTTCCGACGGCAAAATTTTATTTAATCTTTTCTACCGCGAGAACAGAAGTTATCTTACCAGTCTATCGTCTAAGCAAAGCCGCAGTGGGGCCAGCATTTCTTACCGCAAAGAATTTGAAACCATTGATGAATTGTTCAGAAAGAAAAAGAATAAAGATGTAAAGAAGGCCGCAGAAGGAAACCCATAAGCCTCACCCCGGTCTCCTGCAACTTATAATTTTTTACCTTTATAACTGATTGGATAGTTAAAGGCAGTTTACAATTAACCCACCGGGAAAACAGTGGCTTAGTTAACCCTCAAAAAGTCTGAAATCCCTGCTGGCGGTTTTTATTCTTTCATATCGTATTCAAAAAAATACTGGCGTTTATACAATAGTTACTAAAACTTTCAAAATCATCTTTCTAATTTGCCTTTGGTACTTTTTTTATGGAAAAAAAGTACCGCAAAAAAGCCAGTCGAAATCCCCGCCTGCCCGCCCGTGCCGGTTCGGACGGGAATGACCAGTCGGGCAGGGAAAACAGCCCGATTTCGACATAGTTCCCTGATTAGGCTTCTGTACTACTGTGACTTCAGCTGCGCCAATCCTACCTTGAGGGACGACCAGTTAATCACTAAACAAACTAACGGAGAGGCACCCTCTATACCGGAGGTGGAGAGGGGAGGGGGTGAGGTAAACTTACGGAGGCATACGCTTCTATGCGAGAGGTGGAGAGGGAAAGGGGCTGAGATTATGCCCCATCTTATCTTTCTTTGTTTGCAAATATTTTTGGTTGTGGGGGTTGGGAATAGCCTCAATAGGAATGGTCTCCACAATTTCAATTCCATAACCCAGTAGCCCGGCTCTTTTCCTGGGATTATTGCTCATCAGCCTTAGCCGTGTCACACCCATGTAACGCAGTATCTGTGCGCCGATGCCATAATCCCTTTTATCCATCGGAAAGCCGAGGTGCAGGTTGGCTTCAACGGTATCCATCCCTTCCTCCTGTAATTTATAAGCCTTTAATTTATTTACCAGCCCTATTCCACGACCTTCCTGGTTCATATACAATATGATACCGCGGCCTTCTTTTTCTACCATTTGCATGGCCTTGTGCAATTGTTCGCCGCAATCGCAACGTAAAGAGCCCAGTATATCACCCGTAAAGCAGGAAGAGTGTACCCGTGTTAAAACCGGTTCATCTTTTTTCCATTCTCCTTTTATTAAGGCCAGGTGTTCATTGGTGGAACCTTTCTCTTTAAAAGCTACCAGCTTAAAATGTCCGAATTTTGTAGGCATATCCACCCGTACAATTTCTTCAATCAGTGAGTCGGTTTTAAGGCGGTATTCTATTAAGTCTTTAATTGATACCAGCTTCAGATCATACTTCCTGGCAATTTCCTTCAATTCAGGAAGCCTGGCCATGCTGCCATCTTCATTCATAATTTCTACCAGCACACCGGCAGGTTCAAAACCAGCCAGCCTTGATAAGTCAATGGTAGCTTCTGTATGCCCGGAGCGGCGTAAAACGCCTCCTTTTTTAGCCCTTAGCGGAAATATATGCCCCGGTCTGCCCAGGTCAACAGGTTTGGTAGCAGGGTCAATCAGGGCCTTTATGGTTTTAGCCCTGTCTTGCGCGGAAATGCCGGTGGTACAGCCATGTCCCAGTAAATCAATGGATACGGTGAAAGCGGTTTCATGAAGTGCGGTATTATTATTTACCATCAGTTCCAGTTCCAGTTCATCACAGCGTTCTTCCACCAGCGGGGCACAGATAAGGCCACGTCCATATTTACTCATAAAATTGATGGTTTCGGGGGTGGCATTTCGGGCGGCGGTAATAAAATCACCTTCATTTTCCCTGTCCTCGTCGTCTACTACTATAATCAGCTTGCCCAGCTTAATATCTGCTATGGCACTTTCAATACTATCCAGCATATGGGTGAAATATTTATACAAAAGTAACGATTGCAGCAGGCTTTATGTTTAAATATGATCCGGAAACCCCGGAATTTTTAGTCCGTATTACATAAAGAAAACCAATTTGTATAGTGGTATTTGGGTATATAAGAAAAAGGGGCAAGATTAAATTTTCATCAACTATAAACAAGTTATGCAGCATTAAGCAGTCGGTTTTTGCCTATTGTCCGGAAACTATTATGTTTGCTTTAACAATCGTTCAAATTTCTTTTCTTTGCACCAGATCTAAAATCAAAACTATATGCTTAAGAGAATTTCATGCTTCTTAACATTCCTGCTTGCGCTCTCTGTTACTACTATGCAGGCCCAGGTTACTACCAGTTCTATAAATGGTACAGTAACTGACACAAAAGGGGAGACCCTGCAAGGCGCAACCGTTACCGCAGAGCACCTGCCATCCGGTACAAAATATACAACGCTCTCCAAAAAAGGCGGCGTATTTAACTTGCCGGGTTTGCGTTCCGGCGGTCCTTACAAAGTAACCATCAATTTTGTGGGATACAAACCCGAGGTAACAGATAATATTACGCTTGCATTGGGCGATGCCTACAATATCAATTCAGAAATGAGTACTACTATAACAGACCTCACTGCGGTTACTGTTACAGGTACAAGAAGACGTGCTTCTGCTGATAAAAATGGTGCTACTACTAATATAACACCCAGAATGATGGCTACTTTGCCTACTATTAGCAGGAGTATTACCGATTTTACCCGTATTACACCACAATCAAACGGAACAAGTTTTGCAGGAAGGGATAACAGGCTGAACAACGTAACTGTTGACGGTGCCAACCTCAATAACAACTTCGGTTTGTCAAGTGATTTATTACCCGGCGGTGGCAATCCTATTGCTTTGGATGCGTTCTCCGAAATATCTGTAAACATTTCTCCATACGATGTAAAACAATCCGGTTTTACTGGCGCGGGAGTAAGCGCTATTACCAAAAGTGGTACCAATACTTTTCATGGAAGCGTGTACGGATCTTACCGCAACCAGAGTTACAATGGTACCAATATAGCAGGCACCAAACTGCCTTCACCGGCTGCTACCAATAACAAAATCTATGGTGCTACATTTGGCGGCCCTATCGTAAAAAATAAATTATTTTTCTTTTTAAGCGGTGAAATAGAAAAAGCCAATCAACCGGGTGTTACTTCTTCACCGGCCAAGGGCTCAGGCACTGGTACCGTTTCTAATGTACCGATAGATTCCCTTCAGAAACTGTCAAGTTATCTCAATAGCAAATATGGTTTTGATCCGGGTGCTTATGATAACTTCCCCGCTTTTGCGTCAGACAATTATAAAGTACTGGCCAAGCTGGACTGGAATATCAGCAACGCTCATAAACTTACCCTTAAATACAGTGATTTCAGAAATACCGGTTATTCAGTCATCAGTGCCAGCGGTGGTATTAACGGTGCCAGCGGACAAAGTTCTATCGTCAGTTACAATCCTCCTGCCAGCGGTGGCAGGTTCGGAACCCTGGCTATGGGTTTTAATAATATCAATTATAAAACAATTGATAAAGTAAGATCCGGTTCATTTGAACTGAACAGTAATTTTCATGGCAAGTTCGCCAACCAGTTGCTGGCTACCATTACCAAGATCAGTTCTATAAAAGGACACGATGGCGATGTTTTTCCTTTCGCTGATATATTAGGACAGACCGCCGGCAGCAAAAATAATTACCTCAGTTTTGGTAATGAGCCTTTCAACGGAAACAATAACCAGGTTATTAATGATGTATATACAATAACAGACAACTTCAGTTATTTTACCGGCAAACATACCATTACAGCAGGTGTCAATTATGAATACCAGAAAGTAGGTAATATGTTTATGGCAGGCTCACAGGGCTATTATGTATATGGTTCGCTGGATGATTTTACGAATAACCGCGCACCTAAATTATTTTCTCAAACCTATTCACTGATACCAGGGCAGGATGCAGTTTTTTCTGCCAACCTGAAAGTGGGTCAGCTGGGTTTGTACCTGCAGGATGAAGTAAATATCAATCCACGTTTTAAACTGACGTATGGTTTGCGCATAGACAAGCCCATCTACCCGGAACAACCATTGGAAAACCCTGCTATAACAGCACTTCCGCTGTATGCCAAAGACGGAAGTATTACTCACTATAATGGAGGTAAATGGCCAACTCCCAAATGGTTGTTTTCACCGCGTGTTGGCTTCCGCTGGGATGTAGACGGAGATAAAACAATGATTGTTCGCGGTGGTACCGGTGTATTTACCGGGCGCATTCCTTTTGTGTATCTTACCAACCAGCCAAGCACCAGTGGTATGTACACGTTTGGAGCATTGGTTACTACAAATCTCCAAAACTTCCTTTTCAACAAAGACCCGCATGCGTATAATCCTTTTTATAATACTACACTTGATCCTGCTGTTTTTCCAACCAAAGCAGGTACTGTTGCACCAAGTGGTGGCTTTGCGGTGATTGATCCTAATTTCAAATTTCCGCAGGTATGGCGCACCAACTTTGCTGTTGAAAAACAACTGGGCAATGGATGGGGACTTACCCTGGAAGCACTTTATACAAAAGATTTGAATAATGCCACGATGCGCAACGCCAACCAGAAAGCAACGGATACAGTTGTCAATGTAGGTCCCGGCGATGTGCGCGGACGTTTCAGCAGCAACAGC
The DNA here is from genome assembly GCA_039915085.1 of Chitinophagaceae bacterium. Taxonomy (GTDB): domain Bacteria; phylum Bacteroidota; class Bacteroidia; order Chitinophagales; family Chitinophagaceae; genus JACMLD01. The sequence goes on along the minus strand of JBDSOC010000019.1, from coordinate 30,964 downwards.
AATAATTTGCGCAGGCTGAATGCCGGTATTTCAAATGCCATTGTACTTGAAAATACCAAGAAGGGTGGCTCAATAGCTTTGACAGCCCTCATTAATAAAAATTTCTCTCACGGATTCTATGGTTCACTCGCTTATACATACACATACGCCAGCGAGGTTTCTGCTAACCCCGGCAGCCAGGCTGCATCCGTGTGGAGTGTTAACCCAACTTCAGCAACACAGAACGACCAGCAAATTTCCTATTCTTCTTTTGCTGTTCCGCACCGTATCGTTGCCACTTTCAGCTATCGCGTAGAATATTTGAAACACCTGGCGTCTACATTTACTTTCTTTTACGACGGTTCTTCATTGGGAACTTATAGCTATATTTACAACGGAGATATTAATCAGGACGGTAACTCAGCTGACCTGATGTATATTCCAAAAGATCCTTCTGAAATAAAATTTGTAAACCTCGCTGCAAGTACTACGGCGCCGGCGTTTACTGCGCAACAGCAATCAGATGCCTTCTTTCAATTTGTTTCGAAAGACAAATACCTGCGTAGTCACATGGGACAGACTGCTGAAAGAAATGCTGCCAGGCTGCCTTTTTATCACCGCGTAGATTTCAACTTCCAGCAAGAGCTTTTTACAAATATTGGCAAGAACAGGAATTCATTGGTGTTTAATGCTTCTGTTATTAATTTTCTTAACCTGGTTAACCACAACTGGGGAATTAAAAAACAACTTATTGTAAGCAATCCGCTGCGCTTATCTGCGGTAACCAACGGCGTGCCATCTTACCAGATGGCTACTTTCAACAATGACCTTGTAAGAACGCCCTATATAAATGTAAGCAACACCACTACTACCTATGGTATCCAGCTGGGTGTTAAATACCTCTTTTAAATTTGAAGGAATAAATTTCATTGAAATAAAATAATCAGCCATTGTATCTTTTACAATGGCTGATTGCTTTTTAGAAGATAATAATTTGTATAATTTTTTTTATTGACTGCTATCAAAATAACAATTTGATAATATTATTTTCTGCTATAAACCGCTTTATCCTGCATCTTTGCGCAGCATTTTAAAAACTAATTTTACTGTTAATAACATGTGAGATAATTTTGAAGCGCATTGCGTGACAGCGGAAGTAATTAAATTATTTTCGTAAGTCATTTATTAGTTACAAGCCTTCTTGCCTGTTTTATTACAATCACCCGGTTGCTTTCCTGCGCATCTTAATTACTACTGATCCTTTTTTAGAAAAATCGAACGATACGATGGTTTTCCGTAATGAAAACTGTAATCAGTTATTTATTAATTGAGCTATAATTTTTTGTCTGACACGCACACCAAAACAAACATGAATATGAGAAGAATCGTATTATTTTTTGCTGCCTTGCTAATGATTGTCTGCAAATCATTAACAGGGTACGCGCAGGAAACCACCTCTGAAATACTGGGTATTATTTCTGATGAGAAAGGAGCGCCATTGGCCGGTGCCACAGTAATTGCTGTTCATGTTCCTTCGGGTACAAAATACAGTACCACTACGCGTAAGGATGGACGTTATAATCTGCCCGGCCTTCGTGTCGGCGGTCCTTATTCCCTTACTACCACCTATGTAGGTTTTAAAGAAGACAAGCAGGAAAACATTACGCTTACACTTGGCCAGGCTTTCAAAGGAGATTTTAAACTGGCCGCTTCAGGTACCGCTTTGTCTGAGGTAATTGTAACAGCAGGAAGACAAAATAAAACGTTTAATAATAACCACACCGGAAGTGTAGAAAGTATCAACCGCACACAGATTGAGCGCATGCCTACCATCAACCGCTCCATCAATGATCTTGTAAAGCTTACACCTTCTGCTAATGGATTGAGTTTTGGCGGCGCCAGTTCAGCCTACAACTCAGTAACACTGGATGGTGCAAACTTTACCAACAGTTTTGGCCTGGGTACCGTTGGCGGTATTCTTGGTTCGCAAACCAACCAGACACCTATCAGCCTGGATGCCATAGAACAATTACAAATAAACATTTCTCCTTTTGATACCAGGAATGGCGGTTTTGCAGGTGCCGGTATTAACGCAGTAACAAGAAGTGGAACCAACCAGTTTAAAGGTTCTGTGTATACTTATTTAAAAGGTCCGGGCACACAGGGCTACCGCGTAGAAAATGCCACATTGCCAAGACAGGCATTCAGTTTTAATATGAGGGGTGCTTCCCTGGGAGGTGCCATTGTTAAAAACAAACTGTTCTTTTTTATTAGCGGAGAACAGGTAAGACAAACAGCCCCTTCCACATCCTATACTGCATCTTCTGCCAGCCGCCCGGCCATAAAAGGGGTAGTATCACAGGCCAATGCAGATACGCTGAAAGCACTGAAATCTTTTTTAAAGGATAAGTACCAGTATGACCCCGGTGATTACGAGAATTATTCCTACAAATCACAAAGTGATAAAATTGCCGCACGTATTGACTGGAACATCAATACACACAATACACTTACCATTAAATACAATTATTTTAAATCAAAAGCTGATCAGCCACCAAGTGGCAGCGGTCCTTCTGTAACCGGCTATACTTCTGTGAGCCGTTCCCCAACAGACAATGCCCTGCCGTTTTCAGGCGTAGGGTATGGTATCAATAATAATTTTAATATTGCCATCGCCGAACTGAACACACGTTTCGGCAATAAGGCATCCAATAAATTCCAGGTAGGTTATACGGCTATCAGGGATTTCCGCACATCACCATCATCCATATTTCCGCTGGTGGATATCTTAAGCCTGAACCCAAGTGTGGGTACTGCTTCTACTTCTTTCGGGTATGAGCAGTTTACTTATGGCAATAAATTAAACACGAATGTTTTCCAGTTTTCAGATATTTTTTCCCTGTATGCCGGGGCGCATGAACTTACCATTGGAACACAGAATTATTTTAAAAACTACCTGAATGGTTTTGCGCCGCAGTTTGCAGGTATTTACCAGTTTGCTACACTGCAGGATTTTTATAACAGTGCCAACAACGGGACAGGTTCCAAATTCTTTTCGCGCCAGTACTCCGCCGTTCCAAACGTAGATTTTCCCTTCCAGAAATCAGGCTCGATAGAACTGGGATTTTTTGTACAGGATAAATGGCGTGTTGCCAACAACTTTACTCTTTTGTATGGTGTAAGGCTTGACGGTCGTGCCTTTAAATCTACTTTCCTTGAGAACACCAATTTCACCGCGCTTACCTTTAACGGCAAAAGTTATAACACCGGTCAGAAACCGAAAAACAATCTGGCGGTATCTCCCAGGGTTGGTTTTAACTGGGACGTAATGAACGACAAGAGCCTGCAGGTAAGAGGTGGCCTGGGAATTTTCTCCGGTCCCCCGCCTTTTGTTTGGTTCAGCAACCAGGTAGGTAATAACGGTGCATTGTTCGGACAGGAAGTTTCTTATACATCCGGCAACCTGAGTGGTCAGAAATTTAATAGCGAAGTAAATATTACACCGCCATCTGTTTTACAGGTGCCAACCACCTACGTAGTAAATGTTACGGATCCCAATTATAAATATCCATCATTGTTTAAGGCAACACTGGGCGTTGATAAAAAACTGCCCGGTGATTTCATCCTTACACTAGAGGGTACTTATTCCAAAGATGTAAACGCCACTTACTTCCAAAATATAAACTTACAAACGGCAGGCACCCCTTTAGCGGGAGCAGATAACCGTATCCGTTATACGACTCCCAATAATATTTATCCGGGCAATAATGCAGTAACAGCCGCCAACCCTAAACTGAGCAGCGTTATTTTAATGACCAACACCAATAAAGGGCATGCTTATACGGCTACTGCGCAATTGCAGAAGGCATTTAAAAACCTTTTCCTGAGTGCAGCATACACCTACAGCAAATCAGTTAACACCAATGAGCTGGGTACTACGGCGGCTTCTTTGTGGGGTGCTAAACCAGTAACCGGGGATCCCAATTCTGATGCAACCGGTTATTCATCTTATTACCAGCCCCATCGTGTAATTGCAGCTGCGTCTTACAGAGTTGAATATGCAAAGCATTTTGCTACTTCTATCGGAATTATATTTGAAGCGGCCCCTGCAGGTACCACTTCTTATGTATACAATGGTGATGTAAATAATGACGGCCAGTCTGCCAATGATTTAATTTATGTTCCCAAAACACAGTCTGATATTGTTTTGGTTCCTGTTAATACAGGCAGTGGGGTTATTACTGATACAAGAACCGCTAATCAGATATGGGCGCAGTTAAACAATTATATTGGTCAGGATCGTTACCTGGCTATGCACAGGGGGCAATATGCAGGTAGAAATGCAGTGGTCTATCCATTCTTTAAAAGAGCGGATTTGAATATTACTCAGGATATTTATTTTTATACGGGTAAAAAAGCAAACGCTGATAAACATACCTTGCGTCTTACGCTGGATTGTACCAATATCGGTAATTTCCTTAACCGTAACTGGGGTCTGTATAAATTTACCACCCTGACGCAAACAAATGGTGCTACGCCCTTGCTGAAATACGAGGGCATAGTTCCGGTTGGAACTGCAGACGCAGGAAAGCCGCGTTATTCTTTTCCTTATTACGATGCGGGTAACCAGGTGCCTGTAGCAAGCAGTTTTACAAATAATACCAGCATACTTTCACGCTGGCAGATGCAGTTCGGTATACGTTACCTGTTTAATTAAATTAAAGCGTAAAAACATACATGTTTATAAAAGCGCCCTGAATTTTCAGGACGCTTTTATTTTGTGAAGATTTTTAAAATGCAGCCATTGATTACCGGGAGATAAATTAGGATACGAATTGTAAAAAAAAGCGGTTATACAATGTAGCTGGCATGATTGAATTTTCCTTTTGCTCCGGCCCGTTATTAAAATAATATAAGAAATGACTACTATGACAGGCCCTTTACTACAGCTTTATTTTAACGCCCCCATTGAATATAAATCCTTCTGTATGGTTCCAGATATCATCGAAGCTGGGATTGTTGTGCGGCGGGTTAACAACGCTTTTATATTTACTTTGCCGTTGATCTGTGAAATTTTCAAAATTGATAAACAGCGAAATCTTCCTGATTGTTTTTTCAGCCATTATCCCAAACTCCCAGAATGAAGGTGTTTGCAGATTGTTGTACAAATATTGATTGCCCGTTAAATAGCCTTCCAGTCCAATTTTGAACTTTTCTTCTTTTTCATAAACCAGTGACAGGTTTAATTTATCTTTTGGCAACAGTACGAGGTGCTGGTTTCCTGCCGCATAAGTGGCTTTAGCAGAAGTATACGTATAACCTGCAAAAAGTTTGAAGTCTTTTCTGAAGATAAATTTAAGGTTTGTTTCAAATCCCCTGCTGGTTACCGGCTTCGCTGCGTTGGTAAAAAAATAGCCAGTTGTACTATTTTTTTCCAGGACCAGTGGCTTGTTTATCTGCGTATAAAAAAATAATTGGTTGAGACTAAAAAACAAGGCATCGCCAATTTGGGTTTTATAATTAATGTCCATTGTACCCCCGGTGCTTTTTTCTGCTGCTACATTGTTTAATGGCAGTATATCCTGGTACTGCATGGCTTCAGTTTGTTCCGTAAAAATCGTGGGTATTTTATAACCCAGCCCGCCCCCGATTCTCGATGAAAGTTTATCAGAAATTTTAAATAATACAGCAACACGCGGCAGGATAAATATTTGGTTTTTGTTGTAACTGATATAAGTGTAATTTATATTGTCTGCCCGGACACCAGTTTCAATTTTTATTTTTTCGCTGATGTCCCAGGTATCCTGGATATAAAACCCGGTTGTAAAAGATTTTGTATCCTGGTTATAGGGGAAAGATTTTTGCGTAAACCTGTCAAAAATAAAATTTGTACCGGTAATGATGGTATGATTTGATTTATTAAACAAATAAGATATATCGGTAAAACTGTTGGTGCCCAGGCCGGAAAAAACATAACCCGGGATGTTTATCTTCCTGTAAAAAATGCTGAAGCTCTCCCTGATTTTTATGCTGCTCCTGTTTTGGTATTTCCTTTCTGCTTCAAAACTTGTAGTGTTGCGTATGGTATGGTTGTCTTCAAAGTACACATGATTACTGTCTGTTTTGCCATTGAGGGCAAACATATCGCCACCACGGTTATTGCCTTTTGTGAAGCTGTTGCCCAGCATAATGGTAGTTTTGTTATCAGGATAATAAAAGAACCTTGGATGAATGGTGAAGTTGTTGTTTTTTGGCAGATCAGAAAATTCATCTTTGTCCACATCATACGCCTTTTGAAAATTAACCAATGCCAGCATTGCATAACCAAAACGCTTTCTCTTTCCTGAGGCATAGACGCCAACGTTGGTCTGTCCAACATTGGAGTGATTAATAATAAAATCATACCTGGGTTTATCTCCTGGCATTTTAGAAATAAAGTTTATGACACCTGCAATAGCACCACCGCCAAATAATGTTGAAGCAGGACCTTTGATAACTTCTATTTGCGCCAGATCCAGCGGCGGGATCTCTAAAATACTTAAGCCGCTTGCAAAAGCGCCGAAATTAGGATAGCCATCTTTAAGTAATTGCGTATATTTTCCGTCTAATCCCTGTACGCGTATGCTTGCGTTGCCAGATGTTGAAGATGTCTGCTGCACCTGTAAGCCGGTACTTTCATGTAAAAGCATAGAGACATTGGACGGGCGCATATTATTTTTTTCATCCAGTTCCTCACCGTCAATAGTTTCAACCCTTGTGGGCGTATTTGCAATTCTGCGGCTGGTCCTGGTAGATTGAACAATTACTTCATTTAATGTTTCAGGACCGGGCACTAACAAGATTGTTATTGTGTCGTGGTAAGCGATGGGAAAATTAAACACTTCCGTTCTCGGTTCATAACCAGAATAACTGAAAATAATGCGGTGCCTGCCATCCGGAATATTATTGATTTGAACAAAACCTTTTTTATTAGCAATATTTCCTTTGCCAGCACTGTCTGTTATAGCTGAGGCACCCGCCAGGATTTCATAATTACTGCTATCCCTGATAATTGCTTTTAAACTGTTCTGGCCATAAGAAATTAAGAAACTGAAAATGGATATGCACAGAAAAATATTCTTCTTCATATAAATGAAAAAATTGAGATGATAAAATGATAGTTGCGCCGGAATTATCCGGGCGATTTTACTTTGCTTATTACCAAAAACTATCAGCTTAATTTGGGTGGCTGCCAGATGGCATTTGCATTATAGGAAATAAAATGCCCGTCAGCGCGGTTGAATTCAACAATGTCATAAAGTGCAAGAGGTGCTTCCACCTGCAATTCCTTTTGATAAAAAAAAGTGGAAGAAAGACAGCAGGAGCAGGAACAAAATGGATGGCAACCATCATCTTTATTATTATTGCCCGCAGAAGCAGAGGCATTTATTTCTACCCGCTTAGTATGAATTTCCTGCGCATCATCACACATGCATGGAAAGCAGGAGAGTATAAGCAAATAGGCGGTAAAAATGATGAGTAGCCGGTTCATAACGCATCAAAAGTAATCATTAAAATAGAATACCAGCCATTCTGGTACATGGCGGGCAACTTCAAAAAGAAATACCGGTAAAGTAAATGATACTTTTAAGCTTGCTTTAATGGCCAATTATTAGAAAATTTCGGTAAATTGATATTGTTATTTATTAATCTCAAAAGTTATGGCCAGTAAAAAACCATGTACAGCTCCGGACACTGAAAATAATCTGGCAGAAACACGGCGTGATTTTCTCAAACAATCTTCACTGTTAACAGCAATAGCTTTAACACCCGCAGCGGTAATTAAAGCAGCAGGAGCGCATTGGGATGAAAAATTTGCCGGCGTTTTTGAAAAGATATCACTTCATCTTGAAGTAAACGGTGTAAAGCATAATTTTCAGGTGGAGCCGCGTGTTACACTGCTGGATTTGCTGCGCGAAGAACTTCACCTGACCGGCACTAAAAAAGGTTGCGACAGGGGACAATGCGGCGCCTGCACGGTACATGTAAACGGTACACGCATTAATTCCTGCCTGAGCCTGGCAGTAACCAATGAAGGGAAAAAAATAACCACCATTGAAGGACTTGCTGATGGTAAAACTTTACATCCGATGCAGGAAGCCTTTATTAAACATGATGGTTTTCAATGCGGGTATTGCACCTCAGGACAAATTATGTCTGCAGTAGCACTTGTAAAAGAAGGGCATGCAAATTCTGAGACAGAAATCAGGGAATTTATGAGTGGAAATATTTGCCGTTGCGGCGCGTATCCCAATATTGTTAATGCAATTAAAGAAGTTAAAGAAGGAGGCCACTCATGAACCAGTTTCAATATGTAAGAGCCACTGAAACATCAGGCGCTGTTAAATCACTTGCTAAAGATCCTGCTGCACATTTTCTTGCCGGTGGTACCAATCTTATCGACCTGATGAAAATGGGAATAGTTGTTCCTGAAAGGTTGGTCGATATTAACCAGCTTCCGTTAAAAAAGATCGAAAACATACCCGGCGGTTTGCGCATTGGCGCTTTAGCCACCAACACTGAAGTAGCAGAACACCCCCTGGTTAAAAAGAATTTCCCACTGCTTGCCCTTGCTATAAACGCGGGTGCTTCGCCACAGTTAAGAAATATGGCAACAGTAGGCGGCAATATGATGCAGCGGACAAGGTGCCCGTATTTTTTTGATACCATGATGCCCTGTAATAAAAGAAAACCAGGAAGCGGTTGTGGAGCACTGGAAGGCTATAACCGGATGCATGCTATCTTTGGCGCCAGTGATAATTGTATTGCGGTTAACCCAAGCGATATGAATGTCGCCTTAACGGCGTTGGATGCATCTGTTCATATCACCGGTACTAAAGGTGCGCGCAAAATAAAATTTGCTGATTTTCACAGGCTGCCCGGTGATAACCCTGAACTGGATAACACCTTACAAAAGGGAGAACTGATTACTGCTGTTGAGCTGCCTTCATCTCCTTTTACTAAAAATATAGAATATTTAAAAGTGCGCGACAGAACATCTTTTGCGTTTGCACTGGTATCAGCTGCGGTGGCCCTGCACATTGAAAACAATATCATCATTCATGCGTCAGTTGCCATGGGTGGCGTATCGCATAAACCCTGGCGTTTAAAAACTACAGAAACATTTTTAAAAGGGAAAACCGCAAATGAAACCGTGTTTAAACAAGCTGCTGCCATTGCTATGGAAGGTGCAAAGGCTTATGAACATAACAAGTTTAAATTAAAGCTGGCACCCAATACACTCATACAGGCTTTAAAAACAGCAGCCGGTGTTTCATCTTAAATGAAATGTATTGCCCGGTTAGTATTAATAAAAATATGTCATGAAGAAAAATGCAATAGGTGAACCATTAAGCCGCGTGGATGGCAGGTTGAAAGTAACCGGTGGGGCGCATTACTCAGGAGAATATGAAGTGCCTGGCCTGGTATACGGCGTGTTGGTGCCATCCGCCATTACCAGCGGTACCATATTGGCGATTGATACCAAAGCTGCCACTAATGCACCCGGTGTACTGGCTGTCATTACGCCGTTTAATGCACCTAAGGTTCCCGGGTACCAGGCTGGTGCAGAAAAACCGGTGAAGGGATTGAAATTATTTAATGATGACCAGGTGTATTTCAACGGGCAGCCAATTGCGCTGGTGGTAGCTGATACATTTGAAAGGGCAACGCATGCCGCTGGTTTAATAAAGGCCAGGTATGAGAAAAAATCATTTGAAACAGATTTTCATAAAAACATAGATAATGGGGTAGTGCCCCAGGGCGGTAGTTACAAAGACTATGTGCGCGGAGAAGCAGATGCCTATAAAAATGCGCCTGTAAAAATTGAACAGGAATACATGCTTCCTTCCGAAATGCACAACGCCATGGAACTGCATGTAACCACTGCATTCTGGGATGGAGATGATAAAGTGACACTGTATACAAAATCGCAGGGCGTTATCAGTTCCCAAAAAGCCATCGCCAATGCTTTTAAGCTGGATGAAAAAAATGTGCAGATCAATTCCCGTTTTGTAGGCGGCGCATTTGGATCCTCCCTGCGCACATGGCCGCATGAAGTGGCTGCTGTACAGGCTGCAAAAATGCTGAAGCGCCCGGTAAAACTGACACTCACCCGTGAACAGATGTTTACTTTAGTAGGTTACCGTCCTTTAACCATACAAAAGATAGGTATAGGAGCAACAACTGATGGCAAACTGGTTGGCATCACGCATGAATCGCATTCGCAAACTGCCGTTTATGAAGAATTTACTGAACGTTCAGTTAATGTTTCAAGATTTTTATATGCAAGTCCGAATGCCAATACGCGTTATAAAGTTGTTCCGTTAAACGTGGGTGTGCCTGCACCTATGCGGGGCCCCGGTGAAGCTACCGGTTCTTTTGCTTTAGAATCCGCGCTTGATGAATTATCATACGCACTTAATATGGATCCGATTGAACTCCGGCTAAAAAATTATGCTGATTCCGATCCGGAACGTAACCTGCCATGGTCGAGCAAATATTTAAAAGAATGTTACCAGCTGGGTGCAGAACGCATTGGTTGGGACAAGCGTGCTGCGAAACCCGGTACGCTCCGCGATGGAGACTGGCTGGTAGGATATGGCATTGGCTGCGGTGCATTTGGTGCCTACCGGTCACGTACACTTGCTAAAATAAAGTTATTGCCTGATGGTACAGTAAACATTCAAAGTGCTACCAGTGATATTGGGCCGGGTACGGCAACCTCCATGGTAATAATTGCTGCTGATACACTGGGCTTGCCAGCTGATAGAATAGTTTTTGAGCTGGGTAATTCATCTTTCCCGGTGGCACCTACACAGGGAGGCTCTTCTACTGTTTCTTCAGTAGGTTCTGCCGTGCACGATGCCTGTATTGCATTGAAACAAAAATTATATACTCTATCAGGCAGGCCTGAAAACAGTACCGACGCAATTAATTATGCCGGCATTTTGCAACAGCTTAACCTGCCAATGCTGGAAATAACACAAGAGTCGCAAAGCAGTGAGGAAGCAAAAAAGTACTCCATGTATTCTTTTTCTGCACACTTCGCCCAGGTCTGGGTACATCCTTTAACCGGCGTGGTGAAGATTAAGAAAGTAGTAGCCACTGTAGATGCAGGTAAAATCGTAAACCACAAAACTGCTTCCAGCCAGATGATAGGAGGGGCGGTTGGCGGAATTGGTATGGCTATGACCGAAGAAGCAGTAATAGATGACCGGTATGGCCGTTATATCAATGGTAATTTAGCTGACTACCACGTACCTGTAAACGCAGATATACCACAGATAGAAGCCATATTTATTGATAAGCCCGATCCCATTATTAACCCGGTAGGCACAAAAGGCATTGGTGAAATCTCATTGATAGGTGTTGCAGCTTCCGTGGCAAATGCAGTGTATAATGCCTGCGGTATAAGAATAAGAGAATTGCCCATTACGCCAGATAAACTTATTGTTTAATGGCGTTATAGAGCAGCGTATAATCATCTTGTTAACCGGTAAATGATCAACGCTGTTCTTCTGATGAGTTTGGGATATTCACTAAGGTTTATAATTTCTCCGGGTGCGTGTGATCCTTTACCGGATGCACCAAGGCCGTCTAAACAATTAAGATTGGCGGCGATGTATGAAATATCTCCTGCGCCTCTCAGCCCGGGATCGCCTGCTGTTACTTCTCCATAACCCAATGCCATACTTACTTCATTTACTGTTTTTACCAACGAATCATTGCCCGGTGTTGGTGGCATGGAAGGTATACCATCCCTGAAACTGATAAATGCATTCGTTGCTGCAAGATGTTGTGAAACGATTGCCCGCATGGTATCTCTTGCATTTTCTTTTTGTGATTCAGTAAGAAACCGCAGATCGCCAATGACCACTGTTTTAGGAGAAATAATATTTGTTTTAGATGAAGTAGATCCTTTTTGCGCAATATCATCGTACTGTACATCGGACCCGCCGATAAATAAAGCAGGATTTAAAGTAAGAAATGGCTGGCTGCTTAATTTCTCCCTGAATGTATTAATAATCCGTGTTGCTTCGTAAATACTGCCATAACCGGCTTTGCCAAATATTCCGGATGAATGTGCCTGTGCAGCTGTTACTTCCAGTTTCCAATCACTGGCACCGCGCCGTGCAGTGGCTACGGTGTTTAAACCCGTAGCGCCTTCAAATGCCAGTGCAATATCGTGTTGCTTTGATCTTTCAATAAAATCGCCCCGGCTGATAGCGCGTGGTTCACCTGCATTTTCTTCATCGCCTGTAAAATATACAGTTATGGTTGTATTGTCCAAAAGCTTTTGTTGTTGCAATGCTTTCAGTGCAGTAATTACCAGCACATCACCTCCTTTCATATCATTTACGCCCTGGCCGGTTGCCGTAGTATCATTGAGCATGGTAAATGGGTTGGGCGGCATATCCGGTTCAAACACTGTATCAAGATGACCAATCAATAAAAGCTTTTTCCCTTTTTTTCCTTTGCGGTAAGCCACCAGGTGGCCTGCTCTTTTAAGTGAGTCAGGCATGGTTATCCATGTTACTGTAAAACCCAGGGCTTCCAGTTCTTTCGCATATAACTGGCCCGTTTTTTTTACGCCTTCTATATTAAACGTACCGCTGTTTATGTTCACTGATTCTTTCAGCAACTGAATAGCAGCGGGCATAGCCGCATTTATACTGGCTGCAATTTTTTGCTCTGTTTTGGAAAGCGGCTGGGCGGTGGTGGCAAAAACAAGCAATGCAAATACAGCGCAACAGTAATATTTCTTCATCATGTATATTTTAGATACAGGAAGATAATTCTTTGTTGGGTAAAGTTCATGAGGTGCATTTAAAATTGTCGCAGCTAGAAGTGGTTGGTGGGGGACAGCAACCACGGCTCAGCCTCGGCCGGTGTCTCCACCGGCCGAAACTCAGAACGACAATTTTAAATGCACCCATTTCATGTAAGAAACTATTTTGGCAGCAATCATTTAACCAGTTCCATATTTGTTTTATCAGCGGAAATTTTTGTTGTAATGCTGCTGACAGCGCAATGATTTGATTGATAGAGGTCTTTTTTTAAAACTCATGCGACTTACTTTATGGTTACTTCAGGTGCTTTATAAGCGGCAAAAATATTTATGTCTTTTGGGCGCTCTGTTTTCAGGTTTTTTAAAAAAGTTGTTGTCGCAGCGCCATAGCCACGTTTGCTGTAAGCAAATAATTGTATGCCTTTTTTGCCAGATTTGTCTTTTAGATTTGAATATCGGTAGGTGTTCCACTCTGTAACATCGCCTGCACTGCCGGATGACTGACTGATAACGAAATCAAGTAAATATTCTCCGGTGGTTTTATTCTCTATCACCTGGTAATTAGCTACGGGGTCAGATTTTTTGCGTTGTTCCAGTTCATTTATTTTTCCGCCCACTGCGTCTTTCAAAGAAATATTTCCCACAACGGCTTCAATCATAATCATGTGGGTATATTTATCAGATTTTTCACCTGCAGATAAGTATTCCTGCTTGTAATAAGTATCAGATGGATGAGCACTCCATGATAATTGATACATGGATTTATTGTATTGCACAGTGGATATGGAAAAATAATCTTTCACTTTTTGCATGTTGTTTTTCAGCGTGTATGAAGAGAAGACAATAATTATCAATAAAAGAAGGTTGTTGAATAGTTTCATGTTTTTGTTATTATATATGATGAGTACTGTAAAAGTCATTGATTGTTGAATAACTGGCAAGCAATATCCGCCGGAGGGTAGTAAACCTCTTTGTAAAGCGGGTTTGTTGCACAGTAAAGCGATTAAGTATATGCTCCAGGGATGTAAAATTACCTGGGAGTAACCCAATTGAATTTCAACCGTGGCGATTTTAGGAAGATGGCTTTAATACCATTTTTCATTAAAGATCCATTCTGCAGGCCAGTATTTCCACGCATATACAATGTAACCCAAGTACTTTTATAGCTTGCGGAAAAGGAACTGTTGGTTCGGGTGCGTTAGAGAGATAAACAACTTTTCCCTGCTCGTAATTTAGGCAGGTAATGAATTTTATACAAGCGCAATGCATTCTACTGAAATTAAAACGCCTCCGGGAAATGGCATTACCTGTGGTGCACTCCGCGCAGGCGGATTGTCAGGAAAAAAATCACTGTAAACTTTATTAATTACTTTAAAATCATTGTCTTGCCCGGCCACCATAAAAATGGTGGTCTTTACAATTTTCTCCAGGCTGCTGCCAGCTTCTTCCAGAATTGTTCTGATATTTTTAAATGCCTGTACTGCTTGTTCTTCATAATTACTGCTTATCATGCTTCCTGTTGCCGTATCAATACCCACAGTGCCGGAAATAAAAATAAAATTGCCTGCCACAACAGCCTGCGGAAATGCCAGGTTGGTACGCAGCACTTTGGGGGTGTTAAAATTTTGTTTTTGTTCCATATATGAAATCGCTTTAATTATACTGCCGGGGGAAGGGCTATTACGTGTGCTTTAAAACACAGCACAACATGGTTGGGGCAAATATACATTTGATTGATCAAGTTTGTATCTTTATCGCGCCAGCGTAAATTACTTAAATAAATTTTTAGCAAGTTTTAACCTACCGCCAGCTATGATCCTTATTGTTGACGACAGGCCAGAAAACATTTTTTCGCTCAAATCGATACTGGAGCTGCATTCCTTTTCTGTAGATACTGCCACAAGCGGTGAAGAAGCGCTGAAAAAAACCCTCAAAAATAATTATTCGCTTATTATACTTGATGTACAAATGCCTGGCATGGATGGTTTTGAAGTAGCCGAATTGCTGTCAGGTAATAAAAATACCAGTGATATTCCTTTAATATTTTTGTCAGCAGTTAATACAGATAAGAAATTTATTACAAAGGGATATTCTTCCGGTGCCATCGATTACATAGTAAAGCCTATTGACACGGATATATTGCTGCTTAAAGTAAAAACTTTTCACCGCCTTTACGAGCAGAACAGGGAACTTGTTCTTGCCCAGGATAAGCTGCAGTCTGAAATAGAATTTCGAAAAAAAGCGCAGCAACAGATACAGGAGAAGGCCCAGGAGCTAAACGGTATCCTGGGTTCTATTCCACAAGTAGCTTTTACAGCAACTGCCTCGGGCAATATTGATTTTGTGAATGGACACTGGTATGAATATTCAGATGCTGTTTCCAATTTCCCTGTAGTACATCCTGATGATCCCTGCATTGCGGGCGAATGGGAAAAAATGCTTTTGTCTGGTGAGCCACTGGATATTGAATTGCGGATCGCAAAATTAAATACCAGTGAATTCAAGTGTAATCTCTTAAGGGTTGTGCCGGTAAAAGAAAACAATATACCGGTTAAATGGGTGGGAACTTTTACGGATATCGAAGAACAGAAACAGGTTGCCAGGAGAAAAGATGAGTTTCTGAGCATTGCCAGTCATGAACTCAAGACGCCGCTAACCAGCATTAAGGCATACGTGCAATTGCTGGATAAAATGGTGAAAACGGATGAGCAGACAAAAAATTTTGTGGACCGTACACTGGTGCAGGTCAATAAACTGGATGATCTTATCAATGACCTGCTTGATATTTCAAAAATTGAAAACGGGAAATTAAAATTTGAATTGCAGCCAGTTGATTTTAAACAATTACTTTCTTCAACACTGGAAATGCTGAGGCAGATATATCCCGGCGTTATAATAAATAGAAAAGGGACAGCCGGTGCCAGCATACAGGGCAACGCATTGCGGCTTGAGCAGGTGATCATCAATTTTATCAGCAATGCTATAAAATATTCTCCCAAAAGCAAAGAGATAGAAGTAAGTACACTCATTACGCCTGATAATGAATTATATTTTTCTGTGAAAGATTGGGGAATTGGCATATCCAAAGAGAACCAGGAATATATTTTTGGGAAGTTTTACCGGGTGTCAGAGGCGTCGCTTCATGCATCGGGCCTGGGCATCGGACTTTATATCTGTTCAGAAATATTAAAAAGACATAATGCAGATTTTGGTGTGATTAGCGAACCAGGTGAAGGATCCCAGTTTTATTTCAAATTACCCATAACACCATAATTTAATTTTTAGCCGTAGTAAAACTTATACTGATGAAACTTTCGTTAAAGCGAAACCTGTTAATCGGATTTGGCGCTTCCCTGCTGATACTTATACTAAGTTCTGCGGCTTCCTTAATAAGCATCAACAACCTTTTTACAAGTGCGGCGCTGGTTAATCATACCAATGCCGTGGCACAAAAACTTGAGGAGACCATATCCGTAATGAAAGACGCAGAAACCGGCCAGCGCGGTTTTCTCATTACGGGCAAGGAGGAATACCTGGCGCCTTATTATGGTTCTTATGAAAACACGAAACTACTGATAGGTGAAATAAAAAAACTTACCACTGATAACCCCGAACAGCAAAAAAACGCAGACAAACTCGATGAACTAATCACAAAACGTTTCTGGAAATTACAGGATCTGATTGATAAAAAAAAGCAAACTGCCATTGTAAATACCGTGGACATGGAGGTTGGACGGGCTTTTATGGACAGCGTAAGACTGATGATAAAACAAATGGTTGGCCAGGAAAACATGTTGTTAAAGCAGCGGACTGACAAACTAAACCGGTTTACTTCCATCACCCCTGTATTAATTACAATTGCAGCCCTGCTGGCCATTATAATTACCATACTTTTTTATGTTAGAACAAACAGGGATGTTACAGAGAGATTTAAACTACAGGAAGAACTGATTATGAAAGATGCTGCCATCAGCCGCCGCATCAGCATTATACAGGGGATGTCAGAAAAAATTTCAGCGGGCGATTACAGCGTACGCGTGCATGACAGTGAAACAGATGATCTCGGCAGCATTGCAGCGGCGCTTAATAAAATGACGGCCTCGCTTGAACAATCTTTTAATACCCTTGCAGATAAAGAATGGTTGCAGTCTGGTATTGCCGGTTTAAATGAAACAATCATTGGTGATGACAATCTGCCAACAATATCACAAAAAATTATGGCTTTTACGGCAGCCTATAGCAATAGCCAGGTGGGTGCTTTGTACATCCGGGAAAACGAAGAACTGCTGGTACTTGAAGATGGCTATGCCCTGGTAAACGGTCAAATAAAAAGACAACTGAGAGCAGGCGAAGGCCTGGTTGGACAGTGTGCAGTAACAAAGAAACCCATACTGATAAAAGACATCCGTGATGAGGATTTTACTATCAGTTTTGCATCGGGCACTGTAAAGCCAGTCAATATTATTGTGTTTCCCCTGCTGTTTGAAAATAAAGTAAAAGGAATTATTGAATTGGGTGCCCTTCATACGTATACGGATCGCGAACTGGAATTTTTTACAAATATTTCAGGTACTATTGGCGTAGCCATTAATACTGTGCAAAACAGGCAGCGCGTACAGGAGTTGCTGGAAGAAACGCAATCACAGACTGAAGAACTGATGTCGCAGCAATCGGAAATGGAACAGGTTAACAGCGAACTGGAAGCACAGGCCCAGCAACTGCAAACCTCTGAAGAAGAACTAAAAGTACAGTCTGAAGAACTGCAGCAAACAAATAAGCTGCTGGAAGAAAAATCTATCTCGCTTGAACAGCGAAACCAGCTTATACTTCAAAAAAATAAAGAGATAGAAAAGAAGGCCGCCGACCTGACACTATCAACAAAATACAAGTCGGAATTTCTTGCTAACATGTCACATGAATTAAGGACGCCGTTAAATTCTATCCTGCTGCTGTCAAGACTGATGGCTGAAAACAATGAACAGAACCTTACAAAAGAGCAGGTGCAGTATGCACAGGTGATCCAGGGATCTGGTAATGGATTGCTGCAACTGATTGATGAAATACTCGATCTTTCCAAGATTGAATCAGGCAAGATGACCATTGAATATCTGCCCGTACAGATCAGTACAATCACAACCGGCACGCATGAACTGTTTGCCCCGCTTGCAAAAGAAAAAAAGTTACAATGGAAAGTTACCACAGGGGCAGAAGTGCCTTTGATAATACAAACAGACAGTATGCGGCTTGAGCAAATACTTAAAAATTTGCTTTCAAATGCATTTAAGTTTACTGCTGAAGGTTATATTCATCTTTCAGTGAGTTGCCCGGCAGACAGGCCGGGTTTTATATGTTTTATTGTAAAAGATTCGGGTATTGGTATCAGCAGTGAAAAACAGGAACTTATTTTTGAAGCATTTCAGCAGGAAGACGGCTCTACCCGCCGCAAATATGGTGGTACCGGCCTGGGGTTGTCAATCAGCAGGGAACTGGCCAAATTGCTTGGTGGAGAGATTACGCTTAGCAGTAAACCAGGTGAGGGAAGTGAATTCGTTTGTTGTATACCGGTGGATCGTGGTTATAGCAATACATTTATCCGGGGAAAAGAGGCCATCGCACAAACAACGGACATATTAGAAGAACAGTTGGATGCAGAATTGGCTGCTGATACGAATAACTACAACACGTCTGTTATTCCTGGCGAGATTGCTGATGATCGCAATAATATTTTACCTGGCGATAAAATAATCCTGATTATTGAAGATGATACACAGTTCGCGGCCGCATTGCTTGATTATTCTAGGCAAAAGGGATATAAGGGAGTAGTGGCTGTAAGGGGTGATAAAGGCATCGAAATGGCAACACAGTATCTTCCGCTGGGGATACTGCTGGATATCCGGCTTCCTGTAAAAAACGGTTGGGAAGTAATGGATGTATTAAAGAATAATGTACACACCAGGCATATACCAGTACATATCATGTCGTCCTTTGAAGTGAAAAGGGAAAGCCTGCTGAAAGGGGCCGTAGATTTTATCAACAAACCGGTTGCTTTTGAAAAACTGAACACCATCTTTGAAAAGCTTGAATTTGTTTTGAGCAAAAAAGATAAGAAAGTGCTTATTATTGAAGAAAATGAAAAGCACGCAAAAGCGCTGGCGTATTACCTGGCAACCTACAACGTTTCCGCCGCTGTTTACCAGTCTGTGGAGGATAGCATACAATCATTGTATAAAAAGGAGGTGGATTGTGTAATACTTGATATGAGTATTGTGGATAAAAACCAGGGTCAGTTGCTGGAAAAGATCAGGAACCATGAAGGTCTTGAAGACTTGCCAATTATCCTGTTTACAGGCAAAAGCCTCTCGCAGCCCGAAGAATTTAAAATAAAACAATTTGCAGATGCTATTGTGCTGAAGACCGCCCATTCATACAAACGTATACTGGACGAGGTTTCTTTATTTCTCCATCTTGTACAGGAGCAGCAAAATAAAAAGATTGCACAGGGTTTTGAAAAATTTATACTGGAGGAAAATGTACTGAAGGGTAAAAAGGTGTTGCTTGCTGATGATGATGTGCGCAATATCTTTTCGATGACAAAGACACTCGAAAAATACCAGATGCAGGTTATACCGGCTATGGACGGAAAGGAAGCATTACAGCTGATTCAGTCAGATAAAATAGACGTGGTGCTGATGGACATGATGATGCCGGAGATGGATGGTTATACAAGCATCCGGGCCATCAGAAAAAATCCGCTGTATAAAAAGATACCGATCATTGCGGTTACAGCTAAAGCGATGAGTGGCGACCGGGAAAAATGTATTTCCGCCGGGGCTTCTGATTATATTTCAAAGCCGGTTGATATGGACCAGCTGGTATCATTGTTACGGATATGGTTATATGAAAAAAGTTATTAATGCACATGAGCCAGCAGTTAAAAAAAATACTGATTATAGATGACGATGACCGCAATATTTTTGCACTCAAAGCAGTACTCACTTCAAAGGGCTATTCCTGCATAACGGCAGTAAGCGGATTGCAGGCCCTGGAAATCATGCAGCAGCAAAATGATATCAGCGCAGCGCTGGTAGATATGATGATGCCAGGAATGGATGGTTATGAATTGATAGAACTGGCAAGGGAAACGTCTTCATTAAATCATGTAAGACTGATTGCTGTTACCGCACAGGCTATGATGGGGGATAAAGAAAGATGCCTGGCGGCAGGAGCAGATGCATATATATCCAAACCTGTTGATATTGACAAACTATTGCAGGTGCTGCATGGACCGTTAAAGCAAAAGGGATGATATCTCCGGAACAAATAGGAGAATTACTCGCGTCTGTGGCCGAACGTTATGGATATGATTTCACCCGTTATTCCGGGGCCTCTATGCAGCGCAGAATAGATTCTTTTTATGTGAAAGGCAGGCATACATCATTTGCAGATATGCAAAACCGGCTGATAAATGAACCTGGATGGTTTATGTATTTCGTGGAAGAAATTACTGTAAACGTAACGGAGATGTTCAGGGATGCAGGATTTTACAGGGCCCTGCGTGAACAAATATTACCGGTGCTTGCTACGTATCCCTTTATCCGTATCTGGCATGCGGGCTGTTCAACCGGTGAAGAAGTTTATTCCATGGCTATATTATTGAAGGAAGCCGGGTTGCTGCAAAAATCAATTTTGTATGCAACAGACATTAACCATGCCGTACTGGAAAAAGCAAAGACAGGTATTTTTTCTGCCGGCAGTATGCGGCAGAATTCTGAAAATTACATCAGGTGTGGCGGGCCTGCAGATTTTTCCAGTTATTATACAGCTAATTACAATAGTGCAAAATTTGATCCTTTGCTCGCGGAAAGAATGATTTTTTCAACCCATAACCTGGTGTCTGATGCATCATTTAATGAATTTCAATTAATCGTCTGCCGTAACACATTGATCTATTTTGACAGGGAATTGCAGGGAAGGGTGTTACAGTTATTCGATAAAAGTTTGGATTCTCTGGGTTTCCTGGCATTGGGAAATAAAGAATCACTCCGGTTTTCTGTAATTGCGGCACATTATAAACAAGCAGGAAATAAAGAAAAAATATGGCGGAAGAACAGGTGATTACTACCAGGAGGCTTATTGTTATTGGCGGCTCTTCCGGCAGCCTTGATGCGTTGCTTGCCTTATTGCCAAAACTCAATAAAGATTTCAGCATTCCAATACTTATTGTTATACACCGCAGTATCAATACAGATAACGCGCTTACAGAACTGCTTGCAGCCAAAACATCTTTACAAATTAAAGAAGCAGATGAGAAAGATCGTTTACTCCCCGGCTGGATATACCTTGCGCCGCCGGATTACCATGTATTACTGGAGGAAGATGGTACCCTGTCACTGGATGCCTCGGAAAAGGTCTATTACTGCCGGCCAAGTATAGACGTAAGTTTTAAAAGTGCGGCACGTATCTATAAAAAAAATTGCATTGCTGTATTATTATCCGGCGCAAATGCAGATGGCGCCCTTGCCATGACGGATGTAAAAAACTGTGGCGGACGAAATATTGTACAGGATCCTGCCGAAGCGCTGGTAGATTATATGCCCAGGCAGGCTATCCTATTATCACCGGTAGATGAAATTTTGCCGGCGACCGGCATTGCTGCTTTACTAAATACGCTTTAAGATTTCAGCAGCCTGGCTAACATCTGTTGCAGTGAAGCCATATCAAAAGGTTTTTTCAATAACTCATCTGCACCCGCCTCTTTAGCCA
The DNA here is from genome assembly GCA_039915085.1 of Chitinophagaceae bacterium. Lineage (GTDB taxonomy): Bacteria > Bacteroidota > Bacteroidia > Chitinophagales > Chitinophagaceae > JACMLD01. The sequence goes on along the minus strand of JBDSOC010000019.1, from coordinate 9,393 downwards.
GCTCTTCCACATTACTGTTGGCGCTGAAAAAGATGATGGGTATATGACTGAAAGCTACCTGTGATTTTATGTGCTGTATTGCTTTTACGCCAGTCATGTCCGGCATCCAGTTATCCATTAGAATTACCTGTGGACGAAATGTTTCCAGGTCTTCATCTAAATGACGGCAATCTTCCCGGCAGGTAACCTCGTATCCAGTTCGTTCCAGGATAATTGCGGTTACCAGCAGTATATCCTTGTCGTCATCATAAATAATTATCTTATTCCCCATAAATAAATATTGCGGGACAAAATAACGCTTATCAAATGATATTGCTATTTTAAAATGCCAGTAGCATTAGATTATAAGCCGTATTTGCGTGCGGCATCTCATAGATGCCCAGATCCCGGCAGGTAAATGTGGGGAGGCATTGGCAATTGTTAAAAAAATAAAAAAGCGACCTGAGTGTTGTAACGTACGTTTTTAATGCATACCTTCATTTTATGAAATCACCAAAGGCCGGAAACAGCGGTAATCAAATTGTACCAACAAAAACAGAGCTGGATGTGTTGCAGGTTTTGTGGCAGTATGGTCCTTCCACAGTACGCTTTGTGCATGATAAATTAAATGAGCAGAAAGCAATAGTACAATATACTTCTACCTTAAAACTTATGCAGGTAATGAAAGAAAAAGAAATGCTTGAGCGGGATGAAACGAACATGAAACATATTTATACTGCTTGCATTGCAGAAGACAAGGTTAAAGGAAATTTGCTGGGACGTTTTGTAGATTCTATGTACAACGGTTCTGCCAGCAGCTTAATGATGGCGCTTCTTAAAAATGACAAAACTTCCGCCGCCGAACTGGTAAAGATGAAATCTTTACTGGCAGGTGTGAATAAAGACAAATAGGTTTTACATGTTTATATTTTTGATGAATACAATAATGCAGCGGATAATTTCAGCTTTCAGCTGGATGCTTATACATTCTTTGTGGCAGGGACTTGTGCTGGCTGTATGCACTTCGGCAATGCTTATGATCACAAAAAAATGGAAAGCTGCTGCAAAATATAACCTGGTACTTATTATGCTTACGGGCTTCCTGGTTACCTGTATGTTCACTTTTGCATGGGAATGGAATAATGGTTACACAGAAAAGATAACCGGACCGGGTCTCTATATTCCGCAATTATTTTTTGGTAACCTGCGGCAGGTAATGCAAATAATAGATAACTGCAATGCTTATTTTGCCGCTCATGAACAATTGATTGTAACCACATGGTTCGTTATTTCCGGAAGCAAAATAATAAAAATGCTGGGTGCCATGTGGTACAACCAGCGTATGAAGAGCAACCAGGTGTCCATACCGGATGCACATTGGAAAAATACCCTCCACCGGCTTTGTTCAACTTTACAAATTGATAAGGCTGTTGTTTTGCTTGAATCCGCTTACATGAAAATACCGGTTGTGATTGGTCATTTAAAACCCATTATACTGATGCCCGCCGGCTTATTAACTTCACTTCCTGCTGACCAGGCAGAAGCTATTTTAATGCATGAACTGGCGCATATACGGCGCAATGATTACCTGGTTAATTTTTTACAGCATATTGTTGAGACCGTTTTTTTCTTTAATCCCGCGCTTTTATGGGTGTCGTCATGGATTAGGGAAGAGCGAGAAAATTGTTGTGACGACATTACCCTTGCGGAAACACAAAATAAAATGGGATTGGCAGAGGCGCTTATCAGTTTTAAACAACATCAGCTGTATGGTGCTTCTTACCATACAGCATTTCCCGGAAAAAAGGACCAATTGTTACGCCGGGTAAACCGTATTCTCGGAAGCAATAAAAAACCTGCCAGCCTTACTGAAAAAATATTTTTTCTGATGTCTTTTATTTTATTGTTAGCGGGCGCATGTACAGTAGCGCTTGTGCATGGACGGGGGCCGGCAAAAAAAGACTTCAGCGAAACAAAAAATAAAATGAGTGCTGCAATACCTGAAAAATACATCGTGCATACTGCGTTACAATTTGCAGTACAAAAAGAGCTGCTGCATAAAGTCATAAAAGACAAAAATAAAATCCGTGTTTATGAAAGGACTGCTTTTTTTAAAAAAGAACCGGATGAAATAACGGAGGTAACACCTGATCATACTGCATCACCGCTTACCGATCAGCAAATGGCCTTGCTGGGTATGAAGCAGGCAGAAATGGATCAGCTGCAGGCTGTCCGGGATATGGCAAGAGCCAGAATGGATCAGGACCAGGCCTTGCGTGATCAAAAGCAGGCAATAATGGATCAGAAACAGGCAAATAAAAATCAGTACCAGGCAAAGCTGGACCAGCAACAAGCTATGAAAGATCAGGCGGATGCCAGACTGCAACGCGAACAGTCACGCATTGATGAGCAACAGGCATTTAAAAATAAAAAGGAAGCAGAGCGGAAGAAATTACAAAATCAAACAATCATATAACCGGGGTAACAAATATTATACAGACGGCGCCCTGTAGAAATTTGCCTCCCTTCACCCCCAATTAAAAGGTGATTATTTTTTCAACCTGCACATGATGGGGTGTTCTTCTATTGCTATTTCATAACGTAAAAATTAAAAAAAATGAAAACAAAATTTCTATTGTATGGCGTATTGATATTAATATTTGTTGCTGGTAATACTTCTGTTGCGCAGGTTAAAACCGGCAAAAAGAGCATGCATTCCACCGGGTACAGTATAAATAATGATGCATCCGGCAAAGCACATGAAAATGTAACCACTACGATTGATAACTCGGAATACAAAATGGAATTAGTCAATGAAAAAATGACAGCTTTCTACGTGGACGGAAAACTTATACCAGCTGAACAATATAATCAATATGAAACTGTAATAACCCAAATAAAAGAACAGATGAGGCTGGATAAAATACAGGCCAAAAAAGATCAGGAGCAGACTAAACTGGATCAGGAACAGGCAAATAAAGATCAGCACCAGGCTAAACTGGACCAGGAGCAGGCAAATAAAGACCAGGCTGCTGCGAAACTGGATATGGAGCGTGCAGAAAAAGATCAGCACCAGGCAAAGCTTGACCAGGAGCAGGCAAACAAAGGTCAGCACCAGGCAAAACTGGATCAGGAACGGGCAAACGAAGATAAGTTGAACGCAAAACTGGATATGGAGCGTGCAGAAAAAGATCAGCACCAGGCAAAGCTGGACCAGGAGCAGGCAAGTAAAGACCAGATCCAGGCGAAACTTGACCAGGAACAGGCCATAAAAGATCAGGCACAGGCAAAAATAGATCAGAAACAAGCAGAGGAAGATCAGAAATTAATGAAACAACTGGTTAATGATTTAATTAAAGATGGTATTGTGCCAGACGAACAGCATTTGCTGTCTGTAACACTTTCATCAACTGGTATGACGGTCAATGATAAAAAACAACCTGACGAAGTGTACAGGAAATACAAGGAAAAATACAACCGTTTTGCAACAGGTAATTTTTCTTATGGCAATACGCAAAACGGAAATAAAAGCATCCATATGCACCGGCCATCAAAATAAATGATGTCTGGCAATTAAAAATCAGGTATCGTGGTTTTCAATAAATAAAAAATAAAAAGGCTGGAATGATGACAAATTTTATCATCATTCCAGCCTTTTTTTTTCCTGCTGCCTTGTAAATGTATGCTGCCTGGGCAAGTACGGAACAGTAACAGATTCAATAGATTTTATGGCATAATACCTGTAATGTTTTATAATATGCCAATGACAAAGATTTTCTCGGGGATATGGACGGTTATCAAAAATTCCTTCACAGGTTTTTCAAATGACAAAGTACCCAAGCTAAGCGGTTCTTTATCCTATTATATGATTTTTTCGATGGGGCCATTATTGTTAATCATTATTACCCTCTGCAGCGCGTTCCTCGGGCGGGAAGCGATAGAAGGCGGTATTTACCGGCAACTTGAAGGTTTTACAGGTCATGATACGGCCATACAACTGCAACAGATTATCAAAAACGCTTCTTTAAGTGGCAAAACCACGGTTGCTACAGTAGTTGGTATTGTTACCCTGCTGATAGGCGCTACCAGCGTATTTGCAGAAATGCAGGATTCTATCAATATGATCTGGGGCGTTAAAGCTAAACCCAAAAAAAACTGGTTAAAAATGTTGCAAAACCGTTTCATTTCATTTTCTGTCATTGTCTCTTTAAGCTTTCTTTTACTGGTTTCACTTGGCATGTCTGCTATCATTGAAAGTTTCAGTCATTATTTAAAAGGCAGGTTCCCTGATGTTACGGTTGTTATATTTTATATTATTAACCTGCTGCTTACCATGGTAATTACATGTTTTATTTTCAGCATCATTTTCAAGGTGCTTCCCGATGCCTCCATACGCTGGAAAGATGTTTTTGCAGGGGCGGTTGTAACCACCATTTTATTCCTGCTGGGAAAATTTGCTATCTCGTTTTATATTACAAAAGCACAAATCGGTTCTACTTATGGACCCGCGGGTTCCCTGATAGTGCTTGTACTCTGGATTTACTACTCTGCCATCATTTTATATTTCGGCGCAGAATTTACAAAATCATATGCGTTACAATATGGAGCACCTATTCATCCTTCTCAATATGCGGTGGCCGTTGAGCAGGTTGAAAAAGAAAAAGGGCAAATTTCTTTGCAGCAAAATGAGGAAGGAAAAGCGGGGAAGCAATAGATCAATGTTTATCCTGGCATGTGCTGCCTGTATAACATATTATTGTAGATTTACTTCCACAGTTTGCCTGTATTGTATTGTTAATAATTTCACCTGGTTTTTTCCAGGCAGGACATTTTGATTTGGCTCAATTTACATTCTTATATTTCAATATGAAATTTGCTTTTCTCTGTATTTACCTGCTGTTTGATTTTGCAGGCCGGGCACAAACCTGCATCATCATTTATGTAAATGATAACGGCATTACTGCAGGTGCCGACAGAAAATACCGCCAGACTTTGATAACCACTGATGCTATTACCGGCAAACAAAAAACCAACCGCAGTTTTTACTATGGCAAGAAAATTTTTACTGGTAAAAGTTGTTGTTGGGCATTGTCGGGGGCAGACTTTTACGATACCATCCATAATATCTGTAAGCAGGCTAGTATTAAAAGCTGGTCATTACATAAAATAATAAACAGGTTTATAAAAAGATTGCAGGACCCGGGCGTAAAAAAAGCCATGCATGAACTCTTTTTGATAAGTAACGAAGAACAAAAAAAAAGGTTTAGTGGAAATCTTACACAGGTAGCATTCTTCAAATTTGATAACAACAGGTATAAATCTTACCGCATAACGCTTTCAATGCCGGGTATTTTTGCAAACAATGAAACAATAAAATTTGAGCTTGACTCAATTATTGCAACAAAAAAAACATTTGGGATAGCTGTTCTTGGGCATTACGATGCTTTTTCAAATAATTCTAAAAAGGAAAGCTGGAAAGATCCTGTTCTTACTATCAGGAAATTGATACGTAAGCAGTCTGTATATACGCCTGGTGATGTAAGTCCTGAATCGGATATTATTAAAATTACCCGTTCTGGCTTTAAGTGGTTACAAAGAAATTAAGCCAGCCAGTTTCTTTTTTCCCAGGGGTTCTGGTAAATTATTTTGCCCTGTTCAAAGTTTAAGGGATAAAGTCTGAGACGCCATGTCCTTGATAAAAAAGTTTTTCAGTGCCAGCAGTTTGTCTGTATTTATCAGGTCAACACCGCAATTGCGCAGGAAAAGCCATACCGTTTCGTTTTCCGGAGCAGCCCACAACCTTACCTTTGTTCCTGATAAATGCGCTTTATTTACAAGTGCTGTTAAATGTATTTTTTCAAGTGCAGGTATTTCTCCTTTTCCTTTCCATGTTACCAGGTCAGAGTATTTACAACTTGCGGTGGTAAACATTTCCGGGTCAGCTTCCTCTGTGTTTATTTTTCTCAGGTCGGCATCTGCAAACACATACCTCGATTCTTCCGTTTTGAGAAGTTGCAAAGGCCGGTGACCGGTTAAGACAAGTGTGAGATTACGGATGGTAACTTTTCCCTTTTCGCAGGTGGAAAGAATTGTCTTGTAATTGTTGAGTATTTTTCTCAGTGCTTTATATGTCTTCTTTCCATTTGATTTGATGTCTATCATTAGTACGACAGTGTCTAACGGCGTTTGTGCCTGTCCGATTGTATTTGACAGGTAAGTGAAGAGCGGTTTAAGATAAAGCCCTTCTATAGTATGTTTCCTTTTTAAAAATGGCAGGCGGTGCGCCACTAAAAGCCTGGAACGGCGTAAATAAACGTCTGCTTCAATATGGGTAAAACCATTATCCATTGCGTCAAAAAGAGGACGTTTATGCCAGTAGTCATTATGAGCATAAGCGTGTGGTAATGGAATGACCTGGGATGAAGCACTCAATGAGAATAAAATGATACTGATAGAAAAGAGAATGTATCGCTTTTCAAAAAAAGGACGGATGTTAATCATGCGTTTAATAAATTCACAGGGTAAACAAAAATAGCAACGTTATTATCAGCGGATTATATACTTAACGAAATTCTTCAAAGAAAATTACCCTTCAGCGTGGTTTTCCACGGAGTGTTAGTAAGTTTAAAAGGCAGCCTGTACCAACTTTTTGTTAATAGCTTTTAATACAGGAAAGCAGGGATGTAATAAAAGCGGACAGACTGTATTAAAAACAAACACCTTCTCAATATATCATTTTCTAACCAGCTTACAATCAATTGTTTTTGATTGGTATTTTTATTGGGGATATCCTGGTATATGCAAGAAGATAAAGTTTGGACACTGATTGCAAATAAGCTTACCAGCAACGCCACCGCAGCTGATTTGGCAGAACTAAACAACTGCTTAATAAAAGATCCGGACATGTGTTACCGGGTTGAAATACTTTCGGCTATATGGCAACCTGTCCGTAGTTCAACTGAAAAGGAAACGGCTGCTGCATTTGACAACCTGGTAAAAAAAATTGGATTGCTATAAATGCACGGCAAATAGCGGCCTGAAGTTTGTTTTATTTGGTCTAAACAAATTATAATGGAAAACGATAAAAACAAAGCAGCAAAAAAAGAAAACAAGGACGAGCTGATCAAACCTGATCCGGAAACTTTGCATACCACCGATCCGCAGGAACACATGGAAGGACCTGTTTCATCCCTTGTTCAGGACGTAAAAAAAGAAGTTGAGAAAGAAGATTCAAAACCGCAGCCTAAACCTTAAGTCAACATGGTGCCAATAAATCAACTTGTTATTCCTGCAGCACGTAAAGGAGAAATAGCGGTGCTGGAGGAGCTGATAGCACAACACGCAGATCTGAATGTAAAAGATGAAAAGGGATACACCCCGCTGATTGTTGCCTGTTACAATAACCAGTATGAAGCAGCAAAATTATTGCTGGAAAATGGCGCCGGTGTAAATGAGGCCGATGCAGGTGGTAATACCGCGCTGATGGGCGTTGCTTTTAAAGGATACCCGGATATTGCAACATTACTGATTGAACATGGTGCGGCCCTTGACCAGCAGCATGGCAATGGCGGATCTGCACTGATGTTTGCAGCCATGTTCGGCCGCAATGAACTGGTGAAATTATTACTGCAACATGGTGCAGACAAAACCATTTTAGATGCGAGAGGCTTGTCAGTGCTTGATCTTGCTATGCAGCAAAACAACCACGAGGCTGTTGCCTTATTGAAGGATTAAAAGCGAATAATGGAAGCATTGATCAGCTTGCATACTCCTTTAAATAATTATACTCATCAGTAAGGCGGCCATTTTTTATCATAGTGGCACGATCAATAATGGCAGAGCTACCTTTTACCAGATCTTCCAGTACATATTTTATCAGTTGCTCACCGAAATAGCGGCTGGCATCGCGCGGTAATTCATTGGGCAGGTTACCTACCGCCATTACATCTATTGAACCAGGCAGGTATGGCTCCGTTTTTTCAAAAGTTTTTTTATCGGTACCATAAACAGGATTTTCTATGGATTGATCGCCCAGGTTAACCGGCACGGAACCATTGGCATCATCCGTAATATCAGCAATGGTTTGTATAATAAAGCTGGTGTCATCAATATCCGTTTTCTCAAACAGCCGCGGGTAAGTATTATCCCAGTACACACCGTTCATTAAAATATCTGTTTGTGCGGCGTAGGGAAGAAACAGGCATTTATAGGCGCCGGGATTATTGTGAAAATTTTCCCGGTTGTATTTTCCCGTTAGTTTATCGCCGTACAGATCAGCGCCTTTCAATTGGGTGTATACCGGGTAAGAAAAACGGCGTACAAGGTATTCATCCGGCTCCACTTCATGAATACCCATCAGGTTCATGATCTCCAGTATACCATGCGCCACACGGCCCGAACCGGCAATAGCAATTTTTACATTGGGCAGCCGCAGCCCGAAATAAGTATGAATGAGTTCCCTGAAATTGTTTTGTTTGTATACCCTGTCCAGGGTGTATAACCCGGTTCTGCGCCCGTAGGCCATCATACCATTGTGGGCGCCTACTATTCCCGCAAAAAAGCCAAATCCGATAATCCGCTGTCCGTCGTCATGTTCCAGGCATTCATAATCGATTAAGGTAATTTTTTTATCCATCAGCGCTTTAAACAATTGCCGGTTATGCGGTTGCTTCTTTTTAGTGTGGGAGAAAAACAGGTAGGTTTTGTTGGGAATTAACATAGCAACAGGCACTTCTTTGATACCCAAAAGAATATCACAGCCCGTCATGTCTTCATTTATCTCCACACCGGCCAGCTGGTATTCCCGGTCTGTAAAACAACGTGTTGGGCAGGGCTGTAACACAATCTTTATGGCCGCCGGATTTTTTTGTATCCATTTACATTGTGAGGGTGTAAGCGCCACGCGGTTATCTGCCGGAATTTTGCCTTCCCTTATTAAACCAATTGTAAGCATTGAACGTTGTTATTTGCAGGCAATTTACAGTTTAATCTATAGTCAGCCTGTGTACCTTTGGGCGGGATAATTTAATTAAAAGCAATATGAACCTGCTAGGCAAGATATTGGGTATAATAAGAAAGCTGTTGCTTCCTAAAAAGGATTGCTGCAAGTAGGAGGTAGTGGTAAGAGGGCAGAGCCTGGGCCGGTATTCATCATTATTTTACAGAAGACATATTTGGACAAAATATTTGCAATCCGTAATATTGCAACCCTAACGAGTACTAAGTTCTAAGTCATAAGTTGTAAGTACCTGTACCATCGTTTTTGATACGGTATTTTGTTTTCTTAACTAATACTTACAACTTATCACTTAACACTTCAAAAAGCCCATGTGGCGGAATTGGTAGACGCAGCAGACTCAAAATCTGCCATTCGCAAGGGTGTGAAGGTTCGATTCCTTTCGTGGGCACCATGTA
>JBDSOC010000302.1:0-14947 GCA_039915085.1 Chitinophagaceae bacterium | reverse complement strand
TCGGCTATGAATTTGTTGACAAACAAATAAGTCTGGCTGACAATACCGCTGACCTTGGTATCATTTATATTCCTAAAACATCTAAAGAACTGGAAGGTGTAACGGTGATAGCCAAAACACCGCCCGCACAGCAAAAAGGAGACACCGTACAATTCAATGCCAATGCTTTTAAGGTAAACCCTGATGCAACTACTGAAGACCTGATTAAAAAAATGCCAGGTATAACTGTTGATAAAGACGGTACTGTAACAGCACAGGGAGACCAGGTAAAGAAAGTAACAATTGACGGAAAAGATTTTTTGGGTGATGATGCCACTGCTGCACTGCGCAATCTGCCTTCAGATGTGGTAGATAAAATACAGGTATTTGACAAACTAAGCGACCAGGCTGCATTTACCGGTTTTGACGATGGCAATTCTATCAAATCGATTAATATAGTTACTAAAACTGGCATTAAAAATGGCCAGTTTGGGCGTGTGTTTGCAGGTTATGGAACAGATAGCCGTTATTCCGCAGGCGGTAACGTAAGTACTTTTAAAGGAAACAGGCGTATATCTGTAGTAGGAAGCTTTAATAATATCAACCAGCAAAATTTTTCTTCCCAGGATTTATTGGGTGTTACCAGTAGAGGTGGAGGCGGAAATTTTGGTGGAGGAGGGCGCGGTGGCGGTGGTAACCGCGGTGGTGGAGGCCGTGGCGGTGGAGGAGGAAGTTTTGGCGGCGGAGGTACTGATAACTTCACTGTTGGTCAGCAGGCAGGCATCAGTAAAACCAATGCTATAGGGATTAATTATACTGATAAATGGAGCCCCAAAATGGATGTACAGGCCAGTTACTTTTTTAATAACAGTAACAATAACAATCAGCGTGAACTGCACAGCCAGACACTGATTAGCAACGACACTACCCAGTTTACAGATCAAAACAGCCTGACGGTAAGTAAAAATTATAACCACCGTTTTAACCTGCGGCTTGAATATAAATTTGATTCCAGCAATTCACTTATCATAACACCCAGCCTGAGTTTTCAAAACAACAACACCATTTCCAGTGGTGTTTCACAAACCTATTATGGCGCCAACGATACCGCCAATACGTCTGAAAGCAGGAGCGCAGTACACAGAAACGGGTATAACCTCAGGAATAATATTCTTTACCGTCATACGTTTGCCAAAAAAGGACGTACCCTATCAGTAAACTTTGGTACTGCGCTTAATAAAAATGATGGTGAAAGCTATGTACTGCAGCACCTGCGTTTTTTTGAAAAAAATCTGGTTACAGATGACTCCCTGCAGAACCAGTATAAAACAAATCCCACCAATGGCTACACCCTGTCTGGCAATATAGCCTACACGGAACCAGTGGGCAAAAAAGGCCAGTTACAATTTAACTATTCCCCATCTTATTCAAAGAATAAAGCAGACCAGCAAACATTTTTATATGATTCTACCGGGAAAGGTTATACGCAGTTCAGCCCGTCCCTTTCAAACAAATTTGATAATGCCATAACCACCAATAACGGGGGTATCAGTTACCGCCTGGGAACCACCCGCGATAACCAGTTCTCGATAGGTGCCAACCTGCAGAATTCCAGGCTGGAAAGTATGCGAACCTTTCCCGGCACAGCCACGGTAAACCAGTCATTTACCAATGTATTGCCCAATCTTTTGTTCAGGAGAAAAATATCAGCCAAAAGCAGTATCAACATCATGTACAGGGCCAGTACCAATTTTCCTTCTGTTACACAGTTGCAGGATGTAATAGATCCAAGCAACCCTTTAAGGATCAGCAGTGGTAACCCTTACCTGAAACAGGCTTATACCAATTTTCTGTCTGCACGTTACACTTTTACCAATACTGCAAAAGGGCAAAGCATTTTTGCAAATATATTTTTGCAAACACAAAGCAATTATATATCCAACGGCACATATATTGCCAGCGCGGATTCAGTTTTGCAACAGGGTGTTGTGCTAAAAAGAGGCTCTCAGTTCAGCACACCGGTAAATCTTAACGGGTATAAAAGCCTGCGGTCCTTTTTCACTTTTAGTCAGCCGGTTTCATTTATAAAATCAAACGTTAACCTCAGCACAGGGTTTTCTTATTCCAGATTACCCGGACTTATCAATTACCAGCAAACCATTACAAATAATTATACCTATAATGCCGGCATCGTAATAGCCAGCAATATCAGCCAGTATGTAGATTTTAATCTTTCTTACAACGCTAATTTCAACAATGCAAAAAGTTCCGCATCGGGACAAACCAATCAGAAATACGTGAACCAGGTTACCGGAGTACAGTTTAATTTATTATCAAAGAATGGCTGGTTTATTCAGAATGATCTTACCAATCAAACGTATACGGGTTTATCAGAAGGGCTTAACCAGAGTTTCTGGTTATGGAATGCCGGCATTGGTAAAAAGTTCCTGAAAAACAATGCCGGAGAACTTAAATTGTCTGCATTTGATTTGCTGAAACAAAACCAGAGCATTGTGCGCACCGTTTCAGAAAACTATATTGAAGATTCGCGTTCCAACGTATTGCAACAGTATTTTTTACTGACTTTTACCTATAGCCTCAAAAATTTTGGAACCGGAAAGGCAATGGCGCCAGCCAGGCAACGCCGGCCAGGTCCTGGTTTTTAATGCGATTGGATAAATGCTAAAAATGAGCCGAAGATTCGCAGACTGTTTTTATACAAATTAATTTATCCGCGATTCTGCAGCACATACTTCCGGTTTGCTGTTTTCGCAGGTCATGGCTTGGTTGCATTTAAAATTGTCGCAGCTAGAAGTGGTTGGTGGGGACATCAACCACGGCTCAGCCTCGGCCGGTGTCTCCACCGGCCGAAACTCAGAGCGACAATTTTAAATGCACCTTATGGCTTCCTTAATGAAATTTTAATTTTTTAAATTGCTTCCTGATAAAACTGTGCTTTTTTGCGTAATATCGTTATAAGCAAAAACTCAGCTGTTTTGGATGAGAGAACCTTGGTAGAACAATTAAAGCAGGGCGACGGGAATGCGTTTAAAATAATTGTCACCACCTGGCAGGATATGGTATATAATACGGCGATGGGCATTTTACAATCTGCCGAAGATGCTGAAGATGTTGCCCAGGAGGTTTTTGTGCAGGTATACGAGTCTATCCACACCTTTAAAGGGGAATCAAAGCTTTCTACCTGGTTATACCGGATTACCACCAGCAAGGCCCTTGACCATATAAGAAGAAAGAAAAGAAAGAAACGTTTTGCTTTCGTGCAGCACCTGTTTGGCGAGAACAATGAGATAATCATTCAGCCACCAGATTTTAATCATCCGGGTGTGGTGCTGGATAACAAGGAAAATGCCGCCGCGCTGTTTAAAGCCATAGAAAAACTGCCAGATAATCAAAAGATTGCATTCGTGCTCAATAAGGTAGAGGGCCTGAATTACCAGGAAATCAGCGAAATAATGAAAACCACTGTATCCTCTGTAGAATCTTTGTTGCACCGTGCAAAAAATAATTTACGAAAGTGGCTGCAGGAGGTATACAACAACAAGAATAAATAGCGCAGGTTTTATTTTCATTTCCCGTCAAATAAAAAGAGCAAATAATATGGAGAATAAAAAAGAAATAGAAAACATCATAAACAGCCTGGAGGGCGTGCAAAAAGCCAGTCCGGGTAATTTCTTTTTTACACGCGTGCAGGCAAGGCTGCAGAAAGAGGAAATCAGTTTTTGGGGCAGGATAGCCTATTTTATTACAAAGCCAGCTGTGGCCCTGGCAACACTTTGTATTATTTGTTTACTAAATGCAGCCGCATTGTATTACCAGCATACATCTGCTTTAACCACTATTATGGCCGACCAGGTTGAACAAAGCACTGCTGATGATTATAATACCACAGTAGCAGTAAATTCTTATTACGACGAAAACACTGAGGCACGCTAATGAATAATTCAAAAAACAGGATACTCATCTTTCTTGTAGTATTTCTTTTGCTCACCAACATAGGTATGCTCCTCTACTTTACTGCTTATAATAAGCCACAGTTTAGGGCAAATCACCCGGAAAAGCGTGGGCCGGTAACAACATTTTTGCAGAATGAAGCAGGGTTTACTAAAGAACAGATGGATATGCTTGATAGTCTTAAAAAACAACACCGTGCTGCAATAAAGCCCTTGTTTAATAATCTTGGGAAAAGCAAAGACAATTTCTACCAGTTACTGGGCAAGCCAGGGGTTACTGATTCTATGCTAAAATTATCAGCAGCTGAAATAGGGAAAAAACAGGCGGAATTGGATCTGCAATTTTTTCTGAATTTTATGAGCATACGTAAACTGTGTACAGAACAGCAATTGTTAAAATTTGATTCGGTAATGCCCGCTTTAACCAGTAAAATGATGCAGCCCTGGCAAAAAAATAATGCGCCGGGAAAAAAGGACACAGAAACAAAAAAATAAGCAAAATTTCTTTTTGACCGCAGGTTTTTAATCACAGTTGGCATCCAAATAAAACATCTTTAGTAACGATTAAATTTATATGCAATGAAAAAGAAAATGTTCTTATTGGCAAGCCTGGCTTTAATGACTGTTTTTGCCATGAATGCCCAGCAGGGTGGTGGTATGCAGCGTATGCCTGTACCTGAAAGGGTGAAAATGGTAATGGATAAATTAGCAGATTTTAAACTGGATAAAGATAAAACCGCATTAACAGACAGCGCGTTTACTAATTATTACAGGAGCCAGCAAAAGATGATGGAGGATATGCGCGCAGGCGGTGGCCAGCCAGACAGGGATAAAATGATGGAAGGCAGAAAAAAACTGGGAGATGAGAGAGATGAAAAACTGAAAAAGATTTTTACTGATGATCAGTTTAAGAAATGGAAAGATGAAATAGAACCAACTACACGCCCGCAAAGACCTGGTGGCGGTGGCAATACTAAATAATTTGATAAACCAGGGATACACATTGAACACAGCCCGCTTTCTTTATTGAAAGCGGGTTTTTTATGCATTGTAATAACATAACTGATTTAATGATTTTGACAGAATTCAGAACTAAAAAATGCAAACCAGACAAGTTTTTTGCTACACATAGAATTACAGGAGCATAGAGCTATACAGATCTTACCATAACCCTATGTATTTCTATGAATCTATTGTGTCTATGTGTTGAAAGAAATCATACATGCCAATGCAGTTTGAAAATAAACACGGCATATATTTCAAAAGTATATTTCAATTACCCACCCATTCTTTAAAAGCGCTTACATTTTCCTGGCTAACTATAATTTCTTCGTTAACGGGTGGATTTACTTCAATCAGCAGTTTGCTTTTAGGCCAGGTTTTTATTTTTTTGATCGCCTGTATATTCACCAGGAACTTTCTGTTTAGCCTGTAAAATTGTGCAGGGTCCGTTTCTTTTTCAAGATCGGCCAGTGACTTATCAAGAATAAATTTTTGTCCTTTGTTATCCACCATACATACCAGTTTATGGGTTGCGTAGAAATAGGCAACTTCTTCGGCTCGTATGGTTATATAATCCATGCCTCTTTTTACCAGGAATCGTTTTTTGTAAGAAGCAGTATCTGTTTGCTTGCGCCATTGCTGTAATTGCTGAAAATTTACAGTAAAAAATTGTTTTAATTTTTCAAATTTCTGTAATGCAGTTTCCAGTTTTTCCTGTTTAACCGGCTTTAATAAATAATCAATACTGTTATGTTCAAAGGCTTCCTGCCAGTATTCATCAAAAGCAGTAGTAAATATTACCGGGCAGGTAATAGTAACATTTTCAAATATTTTAAAAGACAGGCCGTCTGTAAGGGCTATGTCCATGAAAATTAAATCCGGCGACTGATTTTGCTGCAGCCATTCTGTAGCAGCATGTACGCTGCCCAATACAGCTTCAACGCTGATATCTTTGCTGGCTTGTATAATTGCTTTCTGCAATTTTTCCGCTGCCGGCTTGTCGTCTTCAATAATAATTACTTTCATTATTATACAATTTTAAGAACAGGCAATACAATCCTGAATGCCGTGTCAGTTTCTTCTACAGTAATAGTATGGCCTGTAGTAAGTTTATATCTTTCATCCAGGTTTTTCAAACCAATTTTTGAAGAAGGCTTCCGCATTGGTTTTCTTCTTACTTCATTACAAAAGATAAGAGTATTCCCGCTGAAACTTATTTCAATTATCAATGGATTTGCATCAGAAAACTCATTGTGTTTAATAGCATTTTCCATCAGTACCTGTAAAGAAATGGGTGGAACCAGGTACTGATCAAACAATGATTTGTCCAGGTTAAGCCGCAGTTGCAATGCATTTTCAAACCGTATTTTTAACAGTGAAAAATAAGCTTCCAGGAAATTAACTTCATCCTGCAGCAGCACAAGATCCCTCGCTTTGTTTTGCAATATGTAACGGTATACATCGGCCATATTATCATTAAACTGTTTTGCTTTAGCAGGTTTTTCTTCTATCAGGTAAGACAATGTATTAAGAGAATTGAAAATAAAATGCGGATCTATCTGATTTTTTAATGCTTCTAGTTCCGCTTCAGCCCTGGCCCTTTCAAACTGTTCTGCACGCAGCATTTCACTTTCAGATTCTTTTACCAGGAAAACAGTTTCGTATACATGTGTAATAAAAATTACACAAATCATAATAATAAGTATAGCTGTAAATACTACCTGCCAGTTTGCCCCGCTTTTAATAAAGATATGGTACCAACCCACCAGCAATAACATACTTACTGGCAATGTGTAAAACGAAATGCCAAACAGCAGAACAATAATTTTTCTAACGGGTTTTTTATGCCAGTCGAAATAACTGCGCATACTAAAAAGCAGGTAACGATTCCCTTCCCATATTATAAACGCTATAAAAATGGTATATAAAAAGCTTAACTTAATCTGCCAATTAGAAAAATTTTGCCCGTTTATCATTCCGGTAATAAGTGGAATAGCAATACCAAAAAACGGTATTAATATTATCCGGAAGCCAATATCATTTATCTGTGCTTTATCAGCAGCCTGTTTCATCGGAGATATGTTGCTGTTTGTCGGCATTAATTACTGCTTTATTCCCCCTGCTTTGGTTTTGTAAAGTTTGGAAATTAGTTTAGATAACAGAATTTTTAACCCCTAAATAAAAAAAACATGCACACAATTAATTGGCTGGCTGTATTGGTAGCGGGCATTTCAGCATTCGTAGTTGGCGGAATCTGGTATTCTCCCGGCCTGTTTGGCAAGGCCTGGATGAAAGATAATAATCTCAACGAAGAAGGAATTAAAAAAGGCAATAAAGGGAAAATTTTTGGCTTTACACTTATATTTTCGTTGCTGATGGCTGTTAACCTTGCCATGTTTTTACAGGACCCTAAAAGTGCAGATTGCGGACCAAAAACTGATATGACAAGGGGTATGGGCGCCGGTTTTTTGGCGGGTATATGGACGTTTTGCGCTATTGCCATTCACAGCCTGTTTGAATTGAAAACATGGCGCCTCATTTTAATCAATGGAGGGTATACCATTGTAGCGCTTGTATTGATGGGCGCTATTATTGGCGCCTGGCGATAAATAAAATATAAGTGGTTAATAATAAGGATGGAGATAACAGCCATTGCATTGAACCGCCTGTCTTGAAAAAAATGATGTATGAGAACGCTTGTTTTATTTTTGCTTTCCACTTTAATTACCCAATTCAGCAGGGCACAACAACCTGCAATACAGCATCCGTGTGGTGGCAACCCTGTTTACCGTCAGTTTGATTTCTGGATGGGTGAATGGGAAGCATTTGCAACCAATGGTAAAAAAGCTGGTGACAGTAAAATAAGTTTGTTACTCGACAGTTGTATTGTTTTTGAAGAGTGGAACAGTACACAGGCGGGCTACGCAGGCAAAAGTTACAATACATTCAATCCTGCTACCGGCAAATGGCAACAATACTGGGTCGATAATAAAGGAGGTATTACAGCATACTTTGACGGGCATTTTGAAAACAATACAATGATCCTGCAAACCGCTAATAATAAACAACCCGATGGCCAGTTTAAAATACTCAAAATGAGTTTTTATAATCTGGCGCCAGATAAAGTAAGACAGTTTGGACAGAGTTCTGCAGATGAAGGCAAAACCTGGAAAACTGATTTTGATTTGGAATACAGGCGAAAAAAATAATCTTCAAGAATAAAACCTGCACCTCATGACCTTTAAAAATGCCATCAGCTGGTTTGAAATACCTGCCTCCGATTTAAACCGTGCACAAAAATTTTATGAAACCATATTTGATATCAGCATGATGCCTATGGATTTGCCGAATATTAAAATGCGTATGTTTCCACTGGAAGATATGATGGGAGTTGGTGGCGCAATAGTTGACAGTGGTGGCTTTCATAATCCCTCATCAACTGACGGACCTTTAATTTATCTCAATGCTAACCCGGATGTACAAAACATATTGGACAAAGTAGAAGCAGCCGGTGGCCAGATTATGGTTCCTAAAACTGAAATATCGCCCGAGTATGGTTTTATGGCTGTTATCATTGATACGGAGGGAAGCAGGATTGGTTTGCATTCTGTAACAAAACAATAAGCTGCCGGTTAAAATGTTTGACGGCCGCCATTCATCAAATGATTTGGAATTTTGTACTGGTAAGTTGTACCTTTTAGCAACAAATTTTTTGTCATCAATCCATCTGTTATGGCCATATCCATTCTCTCAAGAAAAAAATTTCTTGCACTGGGTTCTTTTGCATTGTCAGGAATCGTTACCCAATCAATAGCGCAGCAAAGTCCTACAGAAAAAATACCTGCACTTGATAAAGATTTGGTAAGAGATTTCGTGAAAGCCGGGCATGGCGACTTTGATAAAACAAAACAAATGCTGGCGGAGAACCCTTCACTTCTGTATGCTACCTGGGATTGGGGTGGAGGCGATTTTGAGACTGCACTGGAAGGTGCGGGGCATGTTGGCAATAAAGAGATTGCCAGTTACCTGATTGCTTTGGGCGCAAGAACAAATATGTTTGTATTAACCATGCTGGGCAAAACAGCTATTGTAAAACCTTTTTTAGATCAGTTTCCAAAATTTGTTTTTGCCAAAGGGCCGCATGGGCTTACGTTGTTGCACCATGCACAAAAAGGTGGTGAAGATGCAAAAGAACTGCTTGCATACCTCGGCGAAAAAGGTTTGAAGGATACTAAAATAAAGATTTAAGATACACTGTTTAGAGAGCTCGCATCTGAATCAATCCGGAAACAATGTTTTATCAATGTGCGGCACAATGCGTAATGCATTTTTGTAATATACTTTTTTAAGAATCGCATCGGGCAAACCCATTCCATACATGCGCCAGAAAGCATGGTATTTTTTATGGTAAGGAAAATATTCATCTTCTGTTTCCAGTACCCTGAAATAAGTGGCGTACTCTTCCGGCACCCAACTGTCTTTTCCAAATAATATCCTGTCCTGGTATTTTTCAAAAAACTTTTTAGCGGCACGCGGCTGCCTGCCCAATTCTGCTATCACTGCGCCAAACTCAACATTTACATTGGGCATAGCATCCAGCAAAAGGCCCAGTTTGGCTAAGTCATTGGGATACCATCCAAAATGTGCCACAATAAATGTTGTTGCCGGGTGCTTTTTAAACATGCGGTGCTGTTCTTCAATCAGCGTCTCCCATGGAGCGGGATCATTCGGTCCTCTCTTACGTCCCGGGTGTGTTGTTATTTCCAGCCACCTTTCATTCTTCTCATCCACCGGATCCCAAAATGGTTTTGGATCAGCTGTGTGAATTAAAACAGGAATTTTCAGTTCTCCCGCTTTTGCCCAGATAGCATCCAGCCTTGCATCATCTACTGTAACTCTTTTGCCCGTATTATCTTTTACAGAAAGGCCAAGGTCTTTGAAAATTTTCAGCCCGTTAGCGCCGTGCAGCACATCTTCTTCCAGTTGCTTTACTGCTTTTTCTGTCCAGCCTGCATCGCCCATACCAGAGAAATTGATGTTGGCAAAAACAATAAATCGCTTAGCGTATCCGGCATGTATATTATCCGTCATTTTTTTTAAACTATTTCCATTGCCACCACTCAGGTTTACCATCACTGCCATGTTCAGTTTGTCCATATCTTTTACAAGTCCGTTCAGATCCTGGCTACCCATGTTCCACTGGTGGTTGTGTACATCAATAAACGGAAATTTTGATTTTGCCAGCGGATGTTCGGGCACTACCAGGTTGGATACAGGATCATATTTTTCAAAATCCATTTTGCCCGAAGACTGTCCGCAGGAGGAAATTGCTATCATTAAACAAACGGAAGACAGGCTGATAATTTTTTTCATGTAAAAAGATAAAATAAATAATAAAATACAGAAGGAAGCAACGGCCTGAAGTTTCAAACAAAGCAAATATATTATTGTTCGGGAGGCATTTCTTTCAAAACATTTTCAATTCTTTCCTGCAATGTTGTATAGTCTGTATACCCCCTGGCAATTAAATAAAATTTGCTTTCATTTACCTGCAGCAGCACAGCCGGAAAGCCGGTAACCTGTAATTGTTTCACCAGCGAAAATTCATAATAAGCTTTATCCTTGTATTCTTCACTATGGAGCTTACCATAAAAATCGTCAGCGTTTATCGTATATTTTTCAAGTAAATGCCGGTACGCTTCATCATCGCATAAATCCCTTCCTTCATAATGCAATGCATATTGCAGATCGGCGGCAAATGCAACCTGTTCACCAGGATAATATTCTTTAAAAATACACATGGCAATAGCTGGTTTTTCTGAATCGGGAAACCAGTCGCTTTTATCGGGGTTATTAATATGCCAGAGATAATCGCTGCCAAATTGTATGCCTGTATGTTCCTCAACGGTTTTGTATGCTTTTTGAATATACCCTGCAGTAAGGGCTATTGGTTTGGGCGTTTCATTTATAATCATACCGCCGGACAATACCTCAAAATTAAATTTGTCTTTGTAAGTAACAGCAACTTCCTTTATAACCGGACTGAAACCATAACACCAACCACAATACGCATCGTAACAATAAAAGATAATGGGCCGCATGGTATAAAGTTAAGGGTTGATGGCGCTTAATTGCTGTACATACTGATCAATATACGCCTCTTTCTTTTTTAATTTATATTGCATAATAAAACGCGGGTGCGGTAATGGAACAATCGTTTCAAAAAAATGCTGTTCTGCATTCAGCCTGGAGAGGTAGGTAAAATTCTTACCCTCGCCTAAACAAAATGCGGTGCTGCGATCAATTCCAAAATGAAATTGCAACTTTATACAATCAATCACAAATGGCTTTATACGATCCTGCAAAGTTTTATCATCATAATAATTGAGGTTTTTCCCCGCACGGGTAAATCCCAGCGGACTAACAGCAGTTACATAAAATTGTTTGTAAAATGCAGCTACGCCCCCAAAAGCCTGTATCATTTCATATACATACAAAGAAGAAAGCTCCTGCTTCTTTACCCAGTTATTTTCTATACCACAATCTTTTTGCAGGCGTATGGGGTCTGTAAATGGAATACCCGTTACACCTCCGCCAAACCGTCCCGGATTGATCCCAATAATCATGTGGCGTGGCTGGTTATCGCTATAAAATTTTTTATAAAATGATGTGCAGGCCTGCATGGCTGCCACATCTTCAAATGGCGTCATCACCTCAATACCTTCCGGTAGTGCAATGGGAAACTTCAGTTTTTTTATAAAAGTGATGATACTATCCGCAAAAGTCATAAGCAAATGTAAGGCAGGAACGCTTATTTCTTTTTTGATTTCACTTCCCCGAAATACTGTTCGTAATCACTGCGCATAGTACCCATCATTCTGTCCCAGAAAGTAAAATACAACCCATAATTACCTTTGAAATACTGGTGGTGCTGGTTATGGCTTACAGAGGTATTGATCCATTTACCCAGCCAATGCCTGCTAAAACCTTCCGGATATAATTCATAACCCAAATGGCCATATACATTGTAAACAATCATAAAGAAAAAGAAAATATAAAAATGTAATGGGTGAACAGGTATGGTAAAAAGAAAAACTGCAAAAACCCCTGCTTCTACTATTGCCTCCAGCGGATGGAACGAATAGGCCGCCCACGGTGAAGGATTGGTTGAATGATGATGCACCAGGTGAAAGAGCCGGAATAAATTTTTGTGATGCATCAGCCGGTGTGTCCAGTAAAAATAAGTATCGTGGATAAAAAACATCAGGGGAAAAGCAGCAAAGAAATAAAACCATCCATAATCGATAATGTTTTTATAATACAATGTGTGCGGTACAACGTAAGGATTTTTTATGAGCAGTAAGGGTACAAAACCAAAAATAGCAATGGTACAGGCAGAATATCCTGTTTCTCTTATATAATCTTTTTGCCGGGGAAAACGCGGTTGAATTTTTTTATAACTTAGGGCCCTTCGCAATAATACATAAAACAATACAAATGCAATGGCTGCCAGTATAAAATAGTGGCTGCCTACTTTTTCAACAAAAAAGAAATAATCTTTCCAATTCATTCCTGAAAATTTAAAAAAAAGTGTTTTGAAATACAGTCAAAATTAATTGATACTGTTTTCAAAACACTGTATAGGTAACCGTCCTGAATTTTATTTATTATCCGTGTCTTCCGCCGCCACCTCTATTACCACCACCACCACCTCTGTTACCACCACCACCATTTCCGCCGCCTCCATTTGATCTGCTGCCTCCGCCGCCGTTGCCTACACTGGGCCTTGATCCGCCACCGCTATTTCCACCACCAAAACTGGGGCGTGATCCTCCGCCATTACCACGATCAAAACTTTGAGAAGGCGCACTGCGTTGTGGTCTTTCAACATTCTGTTGTTGTGGCCTGCTGAAACTCCGGTTGTTATTATCAGCATTTCTTTGCGGGTTGAATTCACGCTGTCTTACAGGTGGCTGACTGTTATTTCTGTTGCCATCATTTCCTGGCGTATTCTGTCCCTGGATATCACGCCTGCGCCCAAATCCATTATTGTCATTATTTCCCTGGATTCTGTTATTGTTACCGGCACCACGCGGATTGTAAACCCTGCCAGGTGTTACATTTGAGCCATTGTTATTGTTGCTGCCAGGCGTTCTGTTACCGCCATTATTAAACCTGCTTCCATCATTAGCACGGTTATTTAAAGCCCCGCCCCGGTTATTATCACGGTTGTTGTTAAACCCGTTATTATTTCCAATCCTGTTACCCCCATTATTATTGTTGAACCTGTTGCCTCCATTGACCCTGCCACCATTGCCACCGCGATCATTAAAAGCACCACCACGATTGTTATTGTAACGGTTGTTGTTTACAAAACTGCGGTTGTTATAAGAAGTCACATTTCTGCGGTTGTTATAAATGTTATTGTTGTAATTAACATTAAAACGTGCACTGTTCCTGTATGCGTAGCCGCGGTTGTATCCATAGTAGCCATAATTGCGGTGATACCCGCTGCCAAATGCATAACAAGGGCGATAAATGGAAGGTCCCCACCAGCCACCATAACGGTAACCACCACCCCACCATGAATTAAACCCGAATCCAATATCAAACCAGTCATAGCCAAAGCCATATCCAAATCCCCAACCATACCATGGCGTATAGTTCATACTAAAACCCCAGGTATAAGGTCTTGCATAATAACGGTTGTGAAACCATGGACGGTAATAATATCCCGTTCCATAAACAATGGTAGGCCCGTAAACATAGGCATTCAGGTAACCTGGCGTATAGCCTGTGTATACATAATCGGGTGTTGCGTCATATACATACACATACTTGGAATTATAAACAGGATAGCTCGGCGGTATATTGTCTACATCAGCAGGACGTGAAGTACTGACTTCCCACGGACCAGACGCGCTGCGTGACTGAAACCAAACACCATTATCAATTGCATAGTACATGCCGTCCATTCTCAATACGGTTGCGGATGCATTGATGGCATACTGAAGACGTGTACCGCTGATATTATCGAACTGTGGATCGCCATCGTAAGTAACATTGGCAGTAGCTGTTTTGCGATCTACCTTTGCTGTTTGCGGAATAGCGGCATCCATTACTGCTTCGTCTGCTTCATCCGTGCCTGCCACGCTTGCCAGTACATTGTCTTTGGGTGAACCTGCAGGAATTTTTGCAAAATCCCCTGGTAATTTATCAGCACCAATATACTGCCACTGGCTTTTTAATGATGAAGACCTGTACCAGCGGCCGCTCAGCAATACATAATACTGCTGGGAATTAACATCCATAAAAATATCGTTGGAAGAATTTTTTACATAAAGCAAACTGGTATTTTCTACCGGTGTAAAATTTGCTTCACCATCTGATTGTATCAGTTCTGCGGGTTCTGTGCTTACTATAATTTCAGGTATTACATTGCTGTTATTTGAAACCGCCTCATCATTACTGCTGCTGTTGTTCTGATTACTGTTATTCTGATTATTTTTTACTGCAGTTTCAATCTGTTTCAGGTTATCAGGAATATCAGCTGCATAATTATATGGACCTGTTGCAGAAGAAGCAGTATACCATTGCTTACCCCCGTATAAATAATAACGTCCGTCACTATTTTTTACGATGGTGAAAGGAGAGTTTACCACAGCATCTACCCCATAAGTTGAATTACTCTGCAATTTTGGCTGGCCATCTATCAGCACCAGCATAGAAGGTTTTGTTGTGTAGATTACTTTGGGTGCGGTATTGTTGAAAGTAGAAGATAATTTAGCCTGCTGCTGGGTATTGTTCAGCGAATTTTCTACATCATCCTTTGCTATACTTATGTTCATTTGCGGAATGGATGATTCCAGCTTTTCTTTTACACCAGCAGTAGTTGCATCATCAACACCATCGGGGAATTTAATATTGGTAACGTCCATTGACTGTACTGCTATGGTACGGCCGTTATCTGATACACTGGCTTCCCACCAGAATGC
>JBDSOC010000268.1:0-10412 GCA_039915085.1 Chitinophagaceae bacterium | reverse complement strand
TCTTGTTTTATTATATCAGTAGTTTGCTGAACCGGAGGCATAAACCTGCTGTGACTGGGCATAACAACGGCTACCTTAGAGGTGCCCAATTGCCTGGTTGAAATAACTCCACCGGTAAGTTCAAGTTGTATTTGCTGTAATGTGGCCAGTAAAACCGATGGACCGGCATTTTGCTGTGCCTGCTCCTGCAGTGTATTAATAAGTGCCTTAACTCTTTCCATGGGTTGTGCTACATTTGACGTTAAAATCTCTAATAAAGTTAATAAGTATTTTTAAGCAAATAATGTTAAAGCATGTTTATTGAGCCCAATCTTTCAGGTGAGCGCCGCGGATGGATAGAAGTTATCTGTGGATCCATGTTCAGTGGTAAAACAGAGGAACTTATCCGCCGGCTGAAAAGGGTACGTATTGCCAACCAGAAAGCAGAAATATTTAAACCCTCTATGGATATCCGCTATGATATCCGGAACATCGTATCGCACGATGAAAATGCCATTCTTTCTACACCTATCGATAATTCTCAAACTATACTGCTGATGGCCAGTGATGTGGATGTTGTAGGCATAGATGAGGCCCAGTTTTTTGATGATCAGCTTCCAGAGGTATGCGATCAGCTTGCGCTGCGCGGCATACGGGTAATAATAGCTGGCCTGGATATGGATTATACAGGCAAACCTTTTGGGCAAATGCCTTTTTTGCTTGCCAAAGCAGATTACATAACCAAGTTACATGCCATTTGCGTTAAATGTGGAAATATAGCTAATTACTCTTACCGTAAATCTTCACAAACCGGCCAGGTTTTATTAGGAGAAAAAGATATGTACGAACCAAGATGCAGGTATTGCTATCACAATGTGAAATAGTTCTAAGTATGATAGTATTAAGTATTGAGACGCAGTAAACGGGGGCTATCTGGATACTAAATACTAAAATGTAAACAGCAGGCTGCTTGAATAATTATAATAAAATTTGAATATAGGCACTACCGGTCCCGCATCAAACAAACCATTGTATTGTACACCCAATGCAAAATGTCTGGAGATATTTGTATTGAAATTAATGACACCTGAAATGCGTGGCCTGAAAAAATCATTAAAAGCAGCCTGGTAAAAAACAATTATTGAAATTTTGCTTACTGCCGAAACATTACCTTCCAGTTTTATATAATTGTTTGATTTAAATTCCCTGCTTTTCTGATTAACCGGCTGGGCAGGAATTTTTAATGAATCAACCGCGTTGTAATTCCATAGCTCATCTTCATACATAACACCGGTAGCTACCGTTAGCTCCCATAACTTGCGGTGCCAGAAATTATAACGCAGGTTTTCTCCGGCTACAAAGCGATGCAGCATTCCAAGGGCATCATCCCATTGGTATTGTAAAAAACTTTCAGGGTGCAATTGTTCTTTATAATTGTGCCGCCACCGTAAATGAACATACCCTTTATCTAAAAAACTACTTGAGCCATTATAAGTAAACCGCTCGCTGGCAGACGCAATAAAAAGCTCTTTGAATTTTTGTAAAGAAGCATCCCCGAAATTACTTGCATCAAAAAGTGTTGATTTTTGTTTATCCACTTCCAGGCCCAGGGAGATATTGGCACTCCATACTGCTTTCTTAACGTAAGCTGCAGTGTCGGTTTTATCAATATTAATGATTTGCGCATTTGCAGAGAAGGCAAACAAAAAAAATAGTAGTAAACTGGTAATTGAGCGGCTTTTTTTCATTACGGCAGGTGTAAATAAAATTAACCGGAATTACTGACAAGCGCTTTACTTTTGTTGCAAATAAGTTGTTATTAAATCTCCACAACACATTATTGCTTTATTTAAAAAAGATATGCTCCTGGAAATACGCCAGCAGTATAGCTTTTATGGTGTACTATTATACGTAGCCGCTACCATATTTGTTTTATACCTGGCCATGGGGCAGCCAGACGCCAGCGTATGGAACGGTCTGTTCTGGATGATACAATTATTTGTTTGTGTAAATGCCGTAGCCAAAAGTTTCCTGGCAGAAAGCAGGGGCCGGATGCTCTACTTTTATTCCATTGCAGGGGGGAAACATTTTATCATTGCCAAACTTATATTTAATGTACTGCTGATGGTGATAATGACGCTTACCAGCTGGTTGCTATTTGCTGCATTTTTGGGCAACCCGGTTATCAGGGGATTTCAATTTTTAGGCATAAGTATTTTGGGAGGTACCAGTCTCAGCCTGGTATTTACTTTTTTATCTGCCATAGCGGCCCGGGCACAGCAAAATGCAGCTTTAATGGCTATTATGGGTTTTCCACTTATTATTCCACAGCTAATGCTGCTGATGAGGATATCCAATATTGTTTTTTCTGATGTAATACAGGGCGGCCTGTTGCAAATGGTTTTACTGCTTGCCGGATTGGATATACTTGTTATTGCATTGGCAGTAATTTTATTCCCTTTTTTATGGAAAGACTAAAGTGAAAATTTTAAATAGTAAGAGATAATAAGAAATAAATACTAAAAGGATCCCCGTTTTTATATTCTGTCCATCTATTCTATGGTTTTTTGCAATTGGTGAATATAAACCGGCATTACTAAAACATATTGAACGTCTCCATTGTTTTTATAAAGAAGCTATAGCCATGCTGAAACCCAGGCTGGTTTTATCTAATTTTGCTTTTTGCTATAGTATATTGAAATGGTTTGTACTACATTTGCAGCGCCTGAAACCAATCCGCTTTCCGCTGGCGGTTTTTGTTGACAAGCAATGGGCAAAACAATTAAATAATATGCGCAAATCCTGGTGGAAAATAGTTTGTGTTTGTGTTCTTCTTTATACGGTTGCCGGAGGCCTGTTATTTAGTATGCCTGCCCGCGAAATACTGCATGAAACAGTCCGCAATATGTTTTTTCACGTGTGCATGTGGTTCGCAATGATGGTATTGTTTACCACTTCTGTTGTTTATTCCATTAAATATCTCCGCACACAAAACCTAAGAGAAGATATATATGCAGTAAATTTTGCTAAAATTGGCATCCTGTTCGGCGTATTGGGTTACAGTACAGGTGCCGTATGGGCAAAATATACCTGGACGGAATATGCAGATGCTACCCAGATCTTTACCGAACCAAAACTAACTGGTGCGGCCATTGCGCTTCTTATCTATTTTGCTTACCTGGTTTTGCGTGGTTCATTAAATGATATTGATAAAAAAGCAAGAATAAGTGCTGTGTATAATATTTTTGCTTTTGCCATGCTGTTTCCAACCATCTGGATTTTACCAAGATTAATGGAAAGTCTTCATCCCGGTAAAGAAGGTAATCCGGCACTCAATTTTAAAGATTCCGATGGCAGAATAAAAATGGTTTTCTACCCGGCTATTATCGGGTGGACATTATTAGGCTTATGGATTACCTCATTAAAAATCAGGATTGATTTAATAAAAGAGAAAAGTTTATTGAATGACTAAGAAAATATTTTTACTGCTTACGTGTTTATATATGGCATTGCCCGTTTTTTTGCAAGCGCAGGTCACCGATCCGCAGAAACAGTACACTGCATTTGACATGCGGCATAATGGTAAGATCTATGTGGTGGTAACTGTCATATTAATAATTTTTACAGGACTGGTTTTATATTTAATCCGTTTAGACAGGAAAATAACAAAGCTGGAAAAAGAAAACAAATAAGGGTTCCTATCCGTTCTTAAAAGACCCTCTGACTGCACATTGCGAAGAAAGGCTTACTACATTAAAAACTGGCTAAAGCAGGGCCGGGATATTGAAAAAGGTTTTGTGGAATAAATGACGACCTGGTCAATTTTATCAGAAGGGTGCATAAAAAACACAGAATTCCGTTTTTAACTAACAAACGATTGTGCTATATAAAAATTAAAAAACAAATCTTATGGCAGGACAACACGAATACAGTTTTTTTGGAGCCGTAGAAAAGAGCTTTGATAAAGCTGCAAAATTTACCAGCATCGATACCGGTTTACTGGAACAGATAAAACAATGCAATTCAGTATACCGAATGCATTTTCCCGTAAAAATTGGTGACAAGATTGAAGTAATTAAAGCATACCGCGTACAACACTCACATCACAAAACGCCCTGCAAAGGCGGTATTCGTTTTGCCACCTCGGTTAATCTTGATGAGGTGATGGCCCTGGCAGCGCTAATGACTTACAAATGCGCTATTGTGAATGTGCCTTTTGGTGGTGCAAAAGGTGGTATCAGTATCGATCCAAAAAAATATACTGCCTATGAACTGGAAAAAATCACCAGGCGGTATACACATGAACTGATTAAGAAAAATTTTATAGGGCCTGGTACCGATGTACCGGCACCAGACTACGGAACAGGCGAACGGGAAATGGCCTGGATACTGGATACCTATACCAGTATGCGCCCCGGAGAGATTGATGCCCTGGGTTGTGTAACGGGCAAACCAGTTACGCAGGGCGGTGTGCGTGGCCGCAGGGAAGCTACAGGCCTGGGTGTTTTTTATGGCTTACGCGAGGTGTGCAACATGCCTGATATAATGAAAAAGCTTGGTCTGAGCCTTGGTGTAAAGGATAAACGGGTTATAATACAGGGCCTGGGCAATGTTGGTTACCATGCAGCAAAATTTTTCAGGGAGGGGGGCGCAAAAGTAATTGCGCTGGCAGAATATGAAGGAGCTATCATGAATCCTGATGGATTAAACGAAGAAGAGGTTTTTCAGCATAGAAAAAAAACCGGCTCTATATTAAATTTTCCGGGTTCCACCAATATTGCCAAATCTGGCGATGCACTGGAACTTGATTGTGATATATTGATCCCGGCTGCGTTGGAAAATGTGATTGATGGCAAAAATGCACCTGCCATAAAAGCAAAAATTATAGGAGAAGCCGCCAACGGGCCACTGACCCCCGATGCCGATGAAATATTTGAAAAGAAAGGCGTACTGGTGGTGCCCGATATGTATTTAAACGCTGGTGGTGTAACTGTCAGTTATTTTGAATGGCTAAAAAATCTCAGCCATGTACGGTATGGACGTATGGAAAAACGTTTTACAGAAAATATGAATAGCCATATTTTAGGGCAGATTGAGGAACTGACAAGTAAAAAAGTAAGTCTGAAAGAAAGAGATTTTATTATGCATGGAGCTGATGAAGCGGATTTGGTTTATAGCGGACTGGAAGAAACCATGATCACCGCTACGCGGGAAATCATGGAAGTCTGGAAAGCCAATCCGGCTATCCCGGATATGCGTACTGCTGCATATGTAGTAGCCATCAATAAAGTGGGTACCAGTTATGCTGAGCTGGGTATCTTCCCATAAAATAAACTGAAAAAAATAGAGAGGCCCCTGTTAAAAAAAATGACAGGGGCCTTTCTATTAATAAATCAACATCTTGCCGGGCAAATATTATCAGGCATATATCCGTTTACGGTTTTGTAAATATTTATCGTGTATTATTGTTGCCATTGGTTTCTGGTAAACTTTACCTTCTACCCACGAAATAATATCCAGGTAGGCAAACGCCCTGGTTTCAAAACGATTCTTTTCAAACTTTTTAATTTTTTGTAAAAAAGTTTCTAATTCCGATCTTAGTTTATGCCTCGGTAACTGAAATGAATGACGGAGAAATTTAAACATTTCTTCTTCCAGCACAGTAACATTTTGCTTCTTTGCCATAAAGCGGTATACTGATTTGGTAAGGTATTCCATCAACTCATAATTACCCATTTCAAAATGGGCCATCAGGTGAAGGAGGCGCGCATAAGATTGCAGATCGTCTCTTATATCTACCTGTTCATTAATTATTTTTTGCAGGTAATCAATACAGGTGCTGTAATCTTCGCTGCCAAAATACAAAGTGGCAATTTTATAGTTAAGCACCATAATACGGTGATTGTCTATAAACAAATCATACTCGTTTAACTTTTCTTCTATTGCCGGCACAAGCAACAGGCCTGCTTTAAAAGTACCCAGCATACAATGCTGGTTTATTTTTGCACTGGTAATGTATATAAAAGCCTGTATGCGAAAGTTATCATGGTCGCGCACTCTTTCGGTATTGGCAAACGCTTCAAAATGGCGGAGCGCAATTTCAAATTTCCCATAATTCCGGAGATCAAAATGTGCATTCAATAAAGTATGCAACCCTTTTATATAATGGCCTGTTTCTACCCGTTTCATTAATGGCTGCTCTTCAAAAAGGTCAACCCATTTTTGCGAATACCGGTAATACATTAAAAAATCCTGTCTTATAAATGCATACCATGAATAACTCTGAAAGAGATATAATTTTTCATAAAATCCCGTTTGCACTTCAGCGTTAGGTGGCAAATGCACGTGTAAAAACTGTTTCACTGCAGCTTCATCCTTTTCATTCCTGGCATGCCCGTTTTTTATGAACCAGCTGTATAATTGCAGGGCCAGGTTAGAAAGTTTTGCCACCATATCTATGCGGCCAGTTACTTCAACCGTTTCTGCAGACAATTGTTCGGCCCTGCTTTGCATACTGCGCGTAATATGCAGCATTTCAATTCTTTTTTCAAGTGCCAGTACCAGCGTTAAAAAATTGAACTTCTGGTTGGCTTTGGCAGTTTCTTTTGCCTTGTCTAAAATTTTAAGGCTTTGGGAAAAAAGGCCCTTTTTATATAAAATATGTGCGTAGTCGAACTGTTCATTTAACTGCAGATCTATACTGTCTGCGCTTTTAAGCAGGCGCAGACTGGCAAGCAATTGTTTGTAGAGGTGTACTTTAATATTAGATAGCTGCGGCTTTTTAATGGAAGGCAATTTTTTTAGCAGAATTGCCTCATCATATTCCTTTAGTTTGTCCAGTGCGTCAAAAAGTTCTATGATTTTCAGGTCTTCATTACCCGAACTCCTCTTTATATACAGTTTAAAATTCCTTTTTTCCGACTTCTCCAGTGATTGGACCAGCTGAAATAAACTATCTGAAAAACGGTTGGACATAATTAATTAATTTTCATAGAACCCAGCAGGGTAAAGGTTTTCGGTATTCCGGGTGTCGTTTAAGCGTAATAAAAACACTTATAACTTGATTAAAAAGACATTCCAACACCTCCTATCTTTACTGTGTCAAAGAAAAAGGAAGTGTTGGAGATGCAGGTTGGCAAAGCAATGAATCGTTAAAGGTCGTATAAAAAGCAAAAGAAAGCTGTTCAAGCAGCTCAAGATATTTCGAAGAATTTCATATGGCAAGCAATCGTTAGAGGTCAGTCCGTTTCTACGGAAGGACCCTTTTTTTTTTGTAGAGGCCATGAAATTATAAATTAAATATAATATTCAAAATTATTTTTTTTACGCAGTTCTCTTTATTCTACTCAATTACCCTCGTCTTTAAACTTTAAGCTAAACTAGTATTTGACTCTCAGTATTTTATCTGCTTCCTCCCTTCCAAAAAAAATTCTCCTTCCTACCGTATTTTTACTATCACCTGATTAAAAGTACTACTCCTTTTTCATTAAATTCTTTTCCGTTGTAATCAAGTGCTTTTATTACCCAAACATAGGCATCTGCAGCCTGCTCTTTACCGGCAAGGCGCCCGTTCCATCCACCTGCTTCAGGATCTGTATTGCTAAAGACCAATTGCCCCCACCTGTTATATACATTGAAATATTCTATTCGTCGTATGCCCACTGCTACAGGCCGCAGTATATCATTTTTACCGTCCCCGTTTGGCGTAAAAGCATTGGGCACAAAAACAGAAGGCAGCGTTTTGTATACCTTCACTTTTATAAAAGCAGAATCTGCACAATTGGCCTCATTGTAAATCATCACCTTGTAGCGTAAGCCTGAATTTGCCTGCATAATAACAGCAATGGGATCAGCCGTATCAGCCGCAGATAAATTTTCAGAAGGCGTCCATAAATATTTAATACCGCCCGATGCATGTAATTGCAGGGGCTGATTGGTTACAATAGTAGTGTCATTCCCTGCAAAAGCATTTATATCAGGCAGCATCTTTACGAGCACTGTATCAACACCTGGCTTGGGGCAACCTCTGGTATCGTAAGCCAATAAAATATAGGCCGTAGTACGGGCGGGCCTTGCTATGGGGTTCAAAACGCCGGCACTGTTAAGTGAATTTGAGGGCGCCCATACAAATGATTTCCCAATTATGGTACCATGCAACTGTGCATTTGTGTTAAAGCAAATAATGGTATCTGCGCCGGCACTGGCAACCGGATAAGGCACTGCAGTTATCAGCACCTGGTCTTTTGAACTGCAGCTTCCAATGCTGGCAGTTACCTCATACAAGGTACTTGTTTTGGTGATGGCTATAGCATTGGGCAAGCCAGGATCAACAAATTGTGCAGCAGGCTTCCATGAGTATTTTAGTCCATCAGAAATAACATGCAAACGCGTACTGTCTGTACTGCAGATAGTAGTATCAGCCATGGCCTGCAGGTTTACATGATCTACTACTCTTATATTCACAGAGTCGCGGTTTTTACAGCCATTATCGTCCAAATCGGCAAAATAAGTAGTTGTTAGCGCGGGCGAAACTGTAGGGGCTGCAGATCCTGCATTTAAAATGTTTACAAGGGGCGTCCAGGTAAAATTGCCACTGCCACCCGCCAGCAACTGAACTTTATCGGTAAGGCAGATTAAACTATCCCTGAAAGCCATTGTTATAGATGGCTTGTCAACAATACCAACTTCTTTCATTAAGGTATCTACACAACCTTTACTATCGGTAACAATTAAGCGCACATTTTTTATGCCCAGCGTGGTGTAGGTGTAAGATGGATTAGAAAGATCTGAAAAATCATCATATATATTCTCCCCAAAATCCCAGTCCCGGCTGTTTACCGTACCATATACACTGGTGGTAGCATCTTTAAAAATAGTTGGTTTATTTATACAAATGCCAGTGCTTGTAAACTGCGGTTTAAAGCCCGGGTATACTTTTACAGGTGCACTGGAAGAGTCGGAGCACAAATCGTCTTTGTTTATGGATAATTTCATAACATAAGTTCCCGTGTCTGTAAAAACATAGGAAGCTGTGGGTGCGGTGGAGTTAAATATAACCGCTCCCGTGGGGTTAACTAATTGCCAGTTATATGATTTTATCAGCGGACTGGTAGAAAGATTGGTCATCATTATTTCAGCAATATCCTTGCAGACCGCATACTGAGGCAAAAGGGTAGCTGCAGCAATGGTACAGGAGGCTATGTTAATCTGTAAATCTTTGCGCTGTATGGCAATGACGATTCCATTGCGGATTTCTTCTACACATACAGTCACTACATATTTCCCCTCCGTAGGTGCGATACCTGTTATCAGACCCGATCCGGCATCAATTTGCACCCGGCTGCCCAATGGAGCAGCACTGCTAAAATTTGGAAACCCATAAGGAACCGATACATAAGGCGGATTAGATGCAGGTTGGCTATTACCCGGTGTACCACCATTACCACCTGCATAGGCATTACAGAAAGAATACCTCAACTGGTCCCCATCCGCATCACTGGCGCCAAAGCTGTACGAAAATGAATTATTCTCGCATATAATAACCAGGTCGTTACCAGTAAAATGAGCACTGTTATTTGCCGGGGCATCTGTAACACTGGCTATATTGCCTGGTATCTCCGTTGTGTATGTGGCTCCCACCTGGTTATAATTTCCAAGGTTATTGATGCCGGTAACACGGTAGTTAACCTGGCTGGATAATAAATATCCGTTTGCAGATGCGGGTAAAGAAACCCTGAAATAAAAATATCCTACCACATAACAAACGGTGGGTGGATCAGTAATACATGGATTGGTATTAGAAAGATTAAGGTTTTCCTGGTTACCCAGCGGGGCGCTGATATCTTTTATATGTTCACCTGTAATACGGTCAAATACGGAAATGATGGTAGGATCACTGAAAAATCTGCCACTGTTGCAGCGCATAAAAAGTTTAAGAACAACATTATACTGGTATTCACCATTTGTAATTCCGGCATATGTATAATACATTTCTCCACCGGTAATATGATCTGCTTTTGCAGCAAGCATACAGCCAATACAAAAAAAGAAAGTAATAATTTTCTTCATCACCCCGGTTACTGTAAATAATTATTAAAGCAAGTAGTTCGGTATTATAAACCAGCAGGAATTTTTATTGTAAAGGTTGATGAATATACGATTTTTTCCATGACATAGTTGCCTGGGAAATGCCTGTTATTCAGATTTGTCACCATATGTGTATTTCAACCTCAAAAACTTTACATTCCTTTATCATTTTGCAGCTTAATTTTATACTTCAAAACAGGTTTAATGAGTAAATGGCTTTTGTACTTTGTGCTTCCCGTTATATTTTTCTCATGTGTTTCTTCCAGGAAAACTTACAATACAATTCCGGCAGCAATTGTACTGCCTGCGTTGCCAGAATCCAATATTAACGTACCGGTTAAAGTAGT
>JBDSOC010000200.1:0-14632 GCA_039915085.1 Chitinophagaceae bacterium | reverse complement strand
GTAACTACCAACCTGCTGAAAACAATTGGTATAAGAAATATGACAGAGCCGATGGTCTTTGGTATAGGGTCAGGACTTTTTTTTATTTATATACCACTTTTAAAAATCAATAATGGTCCGGCTATTGCATTCCGTACACAGCCCGGTCTTATATTTAAAAGAACCTGTAAATCACTGGGCATTCCCGTTATAAGAAAAAAGTTCAGCTCAAAACAGGAAGCAGAAAAATTTTTGATGGAATGCCTGGAGCAGGGGCACCCGGTGGGCTGCCAGGTAGGGGTTTACTACCTTTCTTATTTTCCCAAAGAATACCGCTTTCACTTTAATGCCCATAATTTAATTGTGTATGGCAGGGAAGGTGATAATTTTCTTATCAGCGATCCTGTTATGGAAAAAGTAACTACGTTAACTGCGTACGAACTGGAGCGTGTACGTTTTGCAAAAGGGGCGCTGGCACCAAGAGGCCAGATTTATTACCCCAAAGAACAGCGGGTAATTACAGATGATCAGATAAGACGCGCCATTGTAACCGGGGTAAAAAGAAATGTACGTGATATGCTGCGGATTCCCGGTGGTTTTGCAGGCGTAAAAGGCATTGCGTATACCGGTAGAAAAATAAAGAAATGGCGAGATAAACTTGGTTTGCACAAGGCCGGTTTATACCTGGCCCAACTGGTGCGTATGCAGGAAGAAATAGGAACAGGTGGTGGCGGTTTCCGTTATATCTACGGTGCTTTTTTACAACAGGCGCATGCTTTCCATCCCAATGATGCGTTACTGGATATTTCAAAAACATTTACACAGGCAGGTGATTTATGGCGGACCTCAGCTGTACAGGCGGCCGGTATTTACAAGGGCAGAATAGGCAGCCAGCAGGATTTTAATACTATGGGGGATTACCTGATTGAAATTGCCGAAATAGAAAGAAAAGCATTTGAAGCCCTCTCTAAAATTAAATGGCATTCATGAGCAATGCAGCGGTAAGTATAGATAATCTCGCCTTTCAATATGCAGATCAGCCGAAACCTGTTTTTAAGCAACTTACACTGGATGTGCCTGCCGGTGAACGTTTTGGTTTGTTTGGGCCCAACGGCGCCGGTAAAACCACACTTATGAACTGTATGACCGGTTTACTTTCTTTTCATGAAGGAAGCATAACCCTGCTTGGAAATAAAGTATTACCACATAAAAAATCGTTTAATCAATTATTTGGTTTTGTGCCGCAGGATTTTTCTTTTTACCAGGAACTGAGCCCCGTTGAAAACCTTGAATTTTTCGGCGCCTGGTATGGACTTAAAAAAAAACAAATCAAAGAGCGGACATGCGAACTGCTGGAAGTACTTGGTTTGTCTGATGTAGCTAAAAAACAAGTGCAAAAATTTTCTGGTGGTATGAAGCGCCGTGTAAACCTGGCCATCGGTGTGATGCATGAACCGCCCATATTGTTTTTAGATGAACCAACAGTAGGCGTAGACGTACAAACACGTCATGCCATGATAGAATACCTGAAAGAATTAAATAAAAACGGGACTACATTAATTTATACATCGCACCAGTTGGGCGAAGCGGAAGATTTGTGTAATAGAATTGCATTGTTTGATGAAGGCAAAATAATTGCATACGGCACACTTCCGCAATTGCTGGCAGAAAACAACGAAGAACACCTGGAGGGATTGTTTATTAAATTAACCGGCAGAGCGTATAGAGACTCGAATTTGTAAAAACCAAAATTTAAAAGTAAAAAGTCAAAAATGTATTGCGGGCTGTAATTACCAGAAGATGCCGCGCCTTTTTTTGACTTTTCAATTAGTTACCGCTTGTTCAAACTTTGGGCCACCATATTAAAGGATATACGCATTTTAACCCGCGATAAAGTGGGCCTTACACTTATGTTTGTTATGCCCGTAATACTGGCTATTGTAATTACGGCTATACAGAACAGTACGTTTGAACTGGTAAATGATAATAAAGTGCCGTTGCTGCTCTGCAATAAAGATACAGGAGATGCCAGCCGGCAACTGATGCAGGCTATTGAGAAAATCGGCATGTTTGAAGTAAAGCAGGTAACAAAAGATGAAACTGAAAAGCAGATAACCGATCGAATGCATGCAAAAGATGCGCTGGTGGCAATAGTGATTCCGCGAAATTTTTCGGCTACCATCACCGCCAAAGCAAATAATATTTCCGACAAGGCATTGAATAGTTTCGGCGTAAAAAATGATAGCGTTATAAAGGCTGCAATCGTTATTGACCCGGTTACTTTATATTATCATCCCGTTTTACAACAATCATTCAGGGCTTCCATACAGGGTGCTTTACACAGTGCTTTGCAAATAGTAGAAAATAAACAAATTTTAAAAAGCCTTTATTTTTCTTTGAATGAAAAGGAGCTGCCTGCATCTTTTGAGAATGAAATTATAAGCAACCAGGCAGGTATTAATGAGATTCCCATTTCACGTAATGGCAGCAGGAATATACCCAATGCCACACAGCACAATATTCCGGCCTGGACCATCTTCGCTATGTTTTTCATTGTTATTTCTTTAGGCAGCAGTGTAGTAAGGGAAAAACTGAATGGAAGTTTTGTACGGTTAAAAACATTGCCGACCAGTTACCTGGTAGCTCTTATATCCAAACAAATTGCATATATGGCTGTCACGCTTGTACAAACTGCTGCCATTTTCTCCATTGGCGTGTGGTTGTTTCCGTTGATTGGTTTACCCGCATTAAATATTCCGGCAGATAAACTGGGTTTATTAATTGTATCTGTTATTTGCGGATGGTGTGCGGTGAGTTATGCTATTTGCATTGGTGTTTTTGCCCAAACTCAGGAACAGGCAAATGGTTTTGGGGCAGTATCTATTGTGCTGCTGGCTGCCATAGGAGGCATACTGGTACCCAGTTTTGCTATGCCCGCCTCTTTCCAGGGCATTATGAAATTATCGCCCCTGCACTGGTGCCTGGAAGCTTTTTACGGGTTATTTTTAGAGGGAGGAAAACTTAAAGATGTTTTGCTGAATATTTTACCTTTATTAGGTATTACCTTGCTGATCCAGGCTATAACACTATACACCTTAAAACGAAAAAACCTGATCTGAAATACATACAATGGAAACAGTACAATTAAAACAGCAGTTAAAAAAGCAGATTGTCGAATTTCTTAACCTGATCAATGTAAAACCAGAAGACATCAAAGATGACGAACCTTTGTTTGGCACAGGGCTTGGTTTGGACTCTATTGATTCTATTGAATTAATTGTTTTGCTGAGCAGGGAATACGGTATTACTATCCAGGACCCCAAAGAAGGGCGCAAGATATTGGTTGACATTAATACCATGGCAGATTATATTGAAAAAAACAGGACGAAGTAAATTCATTTCATTGAGCAGGATTTTTGTTACAGGCATGGGGTCAATCAGCGCTATTGGAAATAGTGTAACAGAAAACCATAAGGCTTTGCTGAAGGGCAAATGCGGCATTGGTCCGCTGGAAATGTTTCCTACCAGGTATGCTTCATTGCTGCCTTTTGGCGAGATTAAATTAACCAACACTTTTTTACAGGAAAAATTACAGGCGCATGAACCGGAACTCACACGTACTACATTGCTTGCCCTGCATGCATTTGAAGAGGCCATTGCAGATGCACAATTAAGCCCACAGCTATTAAAAAGTTTTGACACAGCATTAATAGGCGCCACTACGGTAGGTGGTATGTGTCTAACAGATGAATTGTACCGCGATGCCAATAAAACCGAAAATGGTTCAGCCTACCTGTCTTCTTATGATTGCGCTTCTGTAAATATGTATTTGCAAAAACGATACGGTATCAACGGCATTATCAATACCATAAATACAGCCTGTTCCTCTTCTGCCAACGCAATTTTATATGGCGCAAGGCTTATCAAAAACGGGTGGGCAGAAAGGGCTATTGTTGGAGGTGTTGACAGCCTGGCAAAATTTACCATTAATGGATTCAATTCTTTGCATATTCTTTCACCGGATATATGTACGCCTTTTGATGAACAGCGCAAAGGACTAAACCTGGGGGAAGCCGCAGCATTCCTGGTGTTGGAAAAAGAAGAGGCAGTTGCAGGTAAAAGATGCTATGCGGAATTAACAGGTTATTGCAATACAAATGATGCATTTCATGCTTCTTCTTTATCCGAAGAAGGAGATGGTCCTTACCTTTCTATGAAAGGAGCACTTGACATGGCAGGTATTTTGCCAGAGGCTGTCAGTTTTATTAATGCACATGGAACCGGAACTGAAAACAATGATTTGTCGGAAAGCAGGGCCATGATGCGTTTGTTTGGAAACGTTCCGGCATTTGCGTCAACCAAATCAAATACAGGACACACACTGGGCGCTGCAGGTGCTATTGAAGCGGTATATAGCATTCTGAACCTGGCGCACCAGGAAGTGTATGCCAGCCTTAATTTTAAACAACCCATAGAAGCAACCGGTTTACAACCGGTGCAGTCGTATACAAAAATGCCGTTGGAGCATGTAATGTCAAACTCATTTGGGTTTGGTGGAAATTGCGCGTCATTGATATTTTCTGCTTTAAATGAAATAAAAAGTAAAAAATAAAAAGTCGAAAGCAATTCAGAAGCTGAATACGGAAATTTTTAATTTTTACTTTTGCATTTAAATGCTCATAAATTTTATCATTCAGGAATTCTTATCATGCTTTACATACACCAGGCATCCTGCATATCGCCACAACAAACTTTTGCCGCTGTAGAAATTGATCAGCTGCGGGAAGCTGTTAATAATAAACTGCAGGTGATAGAGCCCTCTTACGACGGCATACCCAGCGGCATACTGCGCAGAATGGGTAAGGCCATAAGAATTGGTGTGGGCACAGCTTTGCCATTGATTAAGGAGAACAATACATCCATTGACGGTATTATAATTGGTACTGCCAATGGTGGCATGGAGGACTGCATTAAATTCCTTAACCAGATCATTGATTATAATGAAGGGCTTCTTACACCAACGAATTTTGTACAAAGCACTACCAATGCGGTGGCTGCACAGATAGGATTGTTAAGCGCCAATAAATCATATAATACAACCCATGTACACCGCGGGCTCGCTTTTGAAAATGCACTGCTGGATGCGGGCATGCTATTAAAAGAAAATGCAGTTGCTAATTACCTGGTGGGTGGCGTAGATGAGATCTCTGCTTACAATTATAATATAGAATTTTTAGATGGATGGTACAAGAAAGAACCAATCGCTGCAGCAGATCTGTATATTTCTCACACTATTGCCAGTATTGCCGGTGAGGGTGCCGCCATGTTTTTTGTAAATAATGATAACACAAATGCAACCGCTAAAGTAACGGGCCTTCAATTTTTACATACTGAAGATGAGCAACTGGTAGCTGAACAGTTAAACTTGTTTTTAGAAAAATATTTGCCTGCCGGTGAAAAGATCGATTTGTTATTATCAGGGGAAAATGGGGACAGCCGTTTAATTAAATACTACAATGCCTGTGAAAATGTCTTAAATAAACAGGTTCCTGTTGCCCGCTTTAAACATATGACGGGAGAGTATCCCACATCTTCCGCCGCCGCATTATGGCTGGCCTGCTTTATTTTAAAAGGACAATGGATGCCACAACACATGTTGAAATATACTTTGGTTCCCTCAAATTTTAACCGGGTACTTATTCATAACAGTTATAAAGGTCAGCAGCATAGCTTTATGATGGTGGAAAAAGCAGTAGTATAAAAAATAAATAAATTGAAATAATCAGGCAGGCTCGTCCGGTGCAGTTAATCCTTTCAGCAATACCAAAAATTCTCTGAGTGCTTCTTCAGAAAAACTATCCAGTATATTATTTATTTCAGACTTTATTTCTTCTTTTGACATACTGTAAGATTGATTATCAGGTTATATATTTTGAACCGGTCAGCTTATAGGTTTGTTAACCATGACTGACATATATCCGGTCAAAATAAATTTCTCATTTCTTCAATACAAATTCAGCAACAACGCTTTTATTTGTTTATATTTTGTCCAGGGTATAAAATGATTGGCATCAGGAAAAATTAATTCGTGAACGGCTGATGCATTGGTAAGCATTTTTTTATCATACGCAACATTGGCGGGTGGTACCATATTATCTTTTAGACCATGCACAATATAAACCGGGCAGGTAATTTTTGGGAAATCATCTTTAAGGTAAACAAGATCTTTCTTTAGATACCATAACTCTTCATTAGATGGCCGCATGGCACCCGGTACAAAATAGGTAAGCGGTGTTTTATACAAAACAGGCCGCCATTTCTCCGGTGTTTCCTGCGCAGGATCATTGGAACCAGCCAGCAAAACCAAAGCAGCTATACGGCCGGGATTATCTGCAGCAAGTTTTATTATCATGGGTCCGCCCAAAGAATGACCAACCAGGTAAACCGGCTTGCCATTGTTTATATAATCAAACAGCGGACTGATAATTACTGATTGCTGGGCCAGGTTCAGGGGTTTCCCATAATCACTGTGACCAAAACCTGGTCTGTCAATAGAAACCATCCTGAATTTCTGCAACAAATCTTTATCCTCCAGGTAGTTTTCAAACGCATCCCAGCTGCCCGGTGTACCATGTACAAAAACAATAGTAGGTAAGCTGTCGCTGCCGGTTTTTATATAATGCAGGTTGCGGTTGTTTATAGTTATGGTGTTAATAACTACATCCACGCCTTTGGCCTTAAATTTTTCTCTTGCTGCTGCGTCACTCATTCTGAAAGACATACAGCTTTGCGCCAGTATTAACCATAGTATCAGTATGATGCCGATAATTAAAAATGTCTTCATAAGAAAACGTTTCATCTTTATATGATTGCGATGAACAGGTTGATTTCCTTACTTAAAAGCACAACCGTGCTTAAAGTTATGGCTCAGCATGTACAAAATTGTAAAACAAAAAAATGCCGCAGGTTTGCAGATCAATCTGCAAACCTGCGGCATTTAAATATAAAAGTATAAAGCACCTGCTATTTATGGTTTCTTTTTGATGGGCGGTCCCGGGCGCTCCCTGTTATTGTTATTGTCTCCCCGTGGGGGCTGCCCGCCATTATTTTGCGGGGGTTGTTGATTGCCGCCACTTCCGCCCTGCCGGGGTTGTGGTGGATTATTATTTCCACTTCCGCCCTGCCGGGTCTGCGGATTATTACCGCCGCGGGGCTGTGGGTTGTTGCTACGTTGCGGCGGATTGTTATTGGGCCTTTGTTGCTGGTTGGGGTTGTTACCTCTCTGCTGCTGTTGCGGACCGCTGTTTCTCTGTGGCTGGTTACCGCGCTGCTGCCCTTGCTGTGGCCTGTTTCTGCGGTCTGCTTTTTCAAGTGTGTTTAAACTGATCTGGCCTACCAGTTCCACAAAACCACTTTCATTTTCTTTCGGTTTGTTGGTGGTAACATCTACTGCTTCCAGTTCTTCTGGTATTACACCCTGTGCATTCAGCTGTTTTATTTTACGTACGCGTTCAATGGTAACAGGGTATTGCTTATTGCTGTCTGGCAATGTATACCACATCAGGTTTTTGAAAATATCTTTTTTTACCAGGAAGGCATTACCACGGGCCACCTGTATGGTGTCTGCATTGTCAGGAAAATGCTGCAATGCATCCAGGTAGGTATCCAGCTCATAATTAAGGCAGCATTTTAACCTGCCGCACTGGCCGCTTAGTTTAGTTTGATTGATAGAAAGATTCTGGTAACGGGCTGCTGTTGTATTCACACTTTTAAAATCGCTCAGCCAGGTGCTGCAGCAAAGTTCCCTGCCACAACTGCCAATACCACCTACTTTTGCGGCTTCCTGGCGGGCGCCAATCTGCCGCATTTCAACTTTCACTTTAAACTCACTGGCAAATACACGTATCAGTTCACGAAAGTCAACGCGGTCATCAGCAATATAAAAAAAAAGTGGCTTTGCGGCCATCCGCCTGTATTTCTATTTCCGTCAGCTTCATATTTAGTTTAAGCTGTTTGGAAATGGCCCTGCTGCGGATAAGCGCATCTTTTTCCCTCGCTTTATTTTGCTTCCATATTTCTATGTCGCGGTCACTGGCACGGCGCAATATTTTTTTCATTTCAGGGTTAAATTCATCGCCCCCTTTTTTCTTTAATTGCAGGCGTACCATTTCGCCGGTAAGGTTCACTTCTCCCACGTCAAAACCACTTACGCCTTCAACGCTCACCAGTTCGCCTTTTTCATAATATTGCAGCGAAGGGTTACGGAAAAAATCTTTCCGGCTGCCATTATTAAAACTTATTTCTACAACCTTGCAGGCGCTCTCCGGATCTGCAAAAGGAAGGTTTGCCAACCAATCATGTACGTTTAAACGATTGCAGCCACCCGTGCTGCAACCCCCATTGCTTTTGCAGCCATTGGGGGTACCTGTACCGCAACTTCCACAGCTCATATAGATAATCAATTAAAAATGAAGAAATGCTATTGCCGTACCCGCTGTTAAAAGCCAGACGGTCAATAACTATGTTAAACGCTGTAGTGGGGAAATGTTATGGGCCGGGCGGTAATTCTTTGTAGAACATCGTTGCGTCGCACTCTTGTACTGCAGGAAGTAATTCATCAAACCAAAATATATATAACTGCCCTGAAAACTAATAACCAATATGTATAAAGGCAATTGCAACAAATGTTCTGCATCATTTCCACCGCACATAATCCTCACGGGTTCATTCACACTTTATCCACCTTACAACTCAATTAACCAAAAGTAATGATTTATCGGCAATGATATGAAGGAGTTTAATGGTGAGGGCATGGAACAGCATTTTGCTATGAGCATTGCGCTCTATATAGTAGGCGGCTTTGTCCAGTTCTTCAATTATGGCTTGCTGCTGGTTAATATCGGCCAGTTTATTAAGGCGCAGCGCGAAATTCCGCTCTTTCTCAGGCATGTTGAGGGCGTGGTGGCTTTCCGGTCCCATGCTTCTCAGCCGCACGCTCTGCTCCAGCAGGTGGTTAAAATAGCGCAGGAACTGCTTCTGTTTCTCACGGCCCAGTTTACCAATTTCTTCAATCCATTTTACCTGGGCTACCTGGCCGGTCTTCAGGATGGCATTCAGCCATTCGCGCAGCAGGTCCAGCCAGTCTTCTTCTGCATGCTGTATCAATTGCAGGGCCTCCCGGTAATTGCCCTCACTGATGCTGGCTATCTGCCTTGCTTGGTCTGGGGCTATTTTGGCCCTTTCTGTTAGTGCATCCCCTACCTGGGCAATAGTAAGGGCAGGTATTTTTACAAGCTGGCAACGGGACAATATGGTAGGCAATATCTGCGATTCATTTTCGGCTACCAGTATAAATAAGGTATCTGGTGGCGGTTCTTCTATCAGCTTTAATAATTTATTGCCTGCATTGCCCAGGTACTCGGGCATCCACATCACCAGTATTTTATAACCGCTTTCAAAACTTTTCAGGCTAAGTTTATGAATAATATCATTGCATTCATGAACAGAAATATTTCCCTGCTTGTTTTCAGCGCCGATAAATTGCAGCCAGTCAAACACGTTGCCATATGG
Source organism: Chitinophagaceae bacterium (assembly GCA_039915085.1). Taxonomy (GTDB): domain Bacteria; phylum Bacteroidota; class Bacteroidia; order Chitinophagales; family Chitinophagaceae; genus JACMLD01. The sequence continues at coordinate 5,083 of JBDSOC010000200.1, read as the reverse complement.
ATACTGTTGTATAAACTCGCGCCATTCAGTCACAAAAACTGTACTCAATGGTTTGTCGCCCGTTTTTCTGGGTATAACCGGGTAAGAAAAATGAATATCGGGGTGAATAAATTTTTGAGCTTTGCTGCAGGAAGGGCATGTATTACAGGAATCGGTCATCGTGAGGCGTGAGTCATTGGTCTTGAGCGGAGCTTCGCCAAATAACGAGGGTGCTGCATCAGCTTTGCCATTTACCCTATCGCAAACAATGTATTGGGAAAAAGCGAGGGCCAGCTGCAAGGCACCGCTGCCTTCTTTGCTCAAAAATAATAAAGCATGACTCAGGCGGTTATGCTGTACCAGTTCTGCCAGTTGTTGTTTGGCACCAGCCTGTCCTATAATACTATTGAATTGCATTGCGGCAAAGATAGGGTTCACGCAAAAGGTTCACGCAAAGACAGCAAAGAAATATCGCAAAGACGATTAAGTTTTTATAGCTCTGTTTGCAATCCAAAATTGTGAACCAGCACCAAAACTAAATGCTGTCTTATTTGTTTATTTTGCTCTCTTTGGGTGAAAAAAAACCGCCCGGAATGCAATAAATTTTAACTACCAGCCAGCCAAATCATTTTGTAATTTGCAGCTCTAAAAACTTAATTACTATGGCGCTTTTTAAATCTGGTAATCCTGCATTAAGTGAAAAAACATTTCAGCAGAGTATTGTTGTAAACCAGTCTGAAGTGATGACTGAACGTGGAACCCTGAATAAATTTTTTCTGTTGTTTTTACTGGTAATGGGAACGGCATCTGTAACATGGAATGCATTCAGCCAGGGTAAAGATGTTACATCCTGGTTGTGGATTGGTCTTATTGGGGGTTTTATTACGGCGATGGTACTTATTTTCAAACCAATATGGGCTACTTTCCTGGCACCTGTATACGCTTTATTTGAAGGTGCTTTTATCGGCGGCATTTCTGCTATGTATAATTTTGCTTTTAAAGGCGCGGAAACTACCGGTGCTACTGGCGGCATTATCATGCAGGCGGTAGGTTTAACTTTTGCGGTTGTAATAGCCATGTTTGCTTTATACCGCTTCAGGGTAATAAAAGCGACTGAAAAATTTAAATCAGTTATTATTATTGCTACAGCAGGTATTGCCGTTTTTTATTTGCTGGCATTTATATTACGTATGTTCCATATTGATATGCCATTGATTCATTCAAGTGGTACAATGGGTATTGTATTTTCATTGGTAGTAGTTTGTATTGCCGCATTAAACCTGATACTTGATTTTGATAATATTGAAACAGGTGCAGCTATGGGCGCCCCAAAATACATGGAATGGTATGGTGCTTTTGGCCTGCTGGTAACCATTGTATGGTTATACCTGGAGATATTGCGCTTGCTGTCTAAACTAAGCAGCAGAAACTAAACACTGATAATCGCCCATGTAAAAACATTTTAACAAAAAAACCGACGTCTTCAAAAGACTTCGGTTTTTTTATTTTTTAATTTGTCTACCTGCCATCTCCATCCAGCAGATTACCCAGCCCCCCCAAAATACTTCCTTCTTCCTTGCGGTGACCAAACTGCGAACTGTAAGAAATAATCTTACTGGCCAGCCTGCTGATGGGCAATGATTGCAACCATACTTTACCTGGTCCGCGCAAAACGGCAAAAAACAATCCTTCACCACCAAAAACCCAGTTACGCACGCCGCGTACCATTTCAATATCAAAATCGATGTTGCCGGTATACGCAACTACACAACCGGTGTCTACCCTCAATAATTCGCCGGCCTGCAATGTTTTTTCAACTACATAACCCCCTGCATGCACAAATGCCATTCCATCACCTTCCAGTTTTTCCATAATAAAGCCTTCCCCGCCAAAAATACCCGTACCCAGCCTGCGCTGAAAAGCAATACCAATGCTTACTCCTTTGGCTGCGCATAAAAAAGCATCTTTTTGTGCAATCACTATGCCACCCAGTTGCTGAAGATCGAGCGGTATAACTTTACCGGTGTAGGGCGCCGCAAAACTTACCCTGCGTTTAGCCATACCTGTATTGGTAAAGGCTGTCATAAAAAGGCTTTCGCCTACTAAAATGCGTTTACCGGCGGAGAACAGCTTATCTAATAAACCACCACCCTGTTGTTTGGAACCGTCGCCAAAAATGCTCTGCATTACAATGTTATCATCCATCATCATAAAGGCGCCGCTTTCAGCAATGGCGGTTTCATTGGGGTCAAGTTCTATTTCTACAAACTGTAATTCTTCGCCGTAAATTTTGTAATCAATTTCATGATTGTTTCTCATGGTAGTACTTTTTTTATGAAGATAAAAAAGATTAGGATTGCTTTGATGCAGTAAAATGATAAGCGGAGCCCTGCTTCGCGGCAGATTACAACAGAACACAGACAACACGGGTTGGATGGATTTGAAAGGACCAGGAGACATATTGGATATTTGTTTGCATAAAATGCAAAAAGGAATCAGTTTAATTTAAAATTAATCCGTGTAAATCCGTCCAATCCGTGTGTTCAGTGTGCCAACAATCTATCCTAAAATGACAGGCGGTTGAATGTTGAACCATCAAAATTCTTACCTTGTTCTTTCCTTTTTAAATTAAAAAATGTATGATGAAGCTAAAATTCTTTTTACTGGCTGTATTGCTTTGCAATATGTATGGTATAGTAAGCGGGCAGGCAAAGTTAGTAGAAACTATCAGCAAAAATGGAGACGAGCTGGTGATTCCTTACCAGAAATATGTGTTGCCAAACGGCCTGACACTGGTAGTACATGAAGATCACAGTGATCCGATTGTTCACATAGATGTTACCTATCATGTTGGTTCTGCACGTGAAGAAATTGGTAAATCCGGGTTTGCACATTTCTTTGAGCACATGATGTTCCAGGGAAGTGATCATGTGCTTGATGAAGAACATTTTAAAATTGTTACAGCAGCGGGAGGAACATTAAATGGTTCTACCAACCGCGACCGTACCAATTACTATGAAACGGTACCCAGTAATCAGCTGGAAAAAATGTTATGGCTGGAAGCGGACCGCATGGGCTTTTTACTGGATGCCGTGACACAGCAAAAATTTGAAGTACAAAGGGCTACTGTAAAAAATGAACGGGGACAGAATTATGATAACCGGCCCTATGGTTTAGTAAGTGAAGTAGCAGCAAAAAATTTATACGATTACGGCCACCCTTATTCGTGGCTGACCATTGGATACATAGAAGATTTAGACCGCGTAAATGTAAACGATCTTAAGAATTTTTTCCTGCGCTGGTACGGACCCAACAATGCAACACTGACCGTTGGGGGAGATGTAAAAACAGCTGATGTAGTAAAATTGGTAGAAAAATATTACGGTAATATTCCCCGTTGCCCCGAAGTAAAAAAAGTGGTTGTGCCAGCGGTCCATACAGATAAAGACCGTTATGTGTCTTATACTGATAATTATGCACGGTTGCCTTTACTGGCCATTGTCTATCCATCTGTTCCCAATTATAATAAGGACATTGCGCCACTGGCCTGCCTTGCGCAGGTATTGGGCCAGGGGAAAAATTCGGTATTCTATCAGCAAATGGTAAAAAATCAGCTGGCACTGCAGGCAAATGCCAATAACCAGTTAAGTGAACTTTCAGGTGAATTTTTTATGACGGTTGTACCCTACCCGGGTAAATCGCTGGCTGATATGGAAAAATTAGTCAGGGCTTCATTGGATAGTTTTGAAACACGCGGCGTAACCGATGAAGACATTGCAAAATTTAAAGGCGGTATTGAAGCCCAATATATAAATGGTTTGCAAAGTGTGGCAGGCAAGGTAAGCCAGCTGGCAGCTTTTCAGACATTTACCGGCAACCCCAATAAAATAGGCGACCTGGTAAAAATGTACACCGCAGTTACAAAAGAAGATGTAATGCGTGCGTACAATCAATACATTAAAACCAAACATGCAGTTATTGTAAGTGTATTACCGAAGGCCCAGGAGAAAATGATAGCCGCCGCTGATAATTATAAAATTGATTCCGGCCATTATATTGCTCCCGACTACGGCTATGCGAAATTAAAATACATTAAAGCAGCTGATAATTTTGAAAGAAAAACACATCCCGGTAATGGTCCCAACCCGGTAGTTAAAGTGCCGGATTTCTGGAAAAAGAATTTACCCAATGGTATAAAAATGATTGGCGCACAAAATAATGAACTGCCTACGGTAAATATCACCATCACTATACCCGGCGGACATTTGCTGGAAGCAAAAGATACGTCTAAACTTGGACTGGCAAGTTTTTTTGCAGACATGATGAATGAAGACACAAAAAATTATACTGCGGAACAGATGTCAATTGAACTGCAAAAACTGGGAAGTTCTATTACTACTTACAGCAACAGGGATGCTATTGGGTTTACAGTGCAGTGTTTAAAAAAGAATACAGATAAGACACTGGCATTGCTGCAGGAAAAAATGTTCCACCCAAATTTTACTGCGGATGCTTTTAAGCGTAACCAGAAACAAAGCCTTGAAAGTATTAAGCAGGCCAAAACAAGACCCGCAGATATTGCCACAGCATTGATAGATAAAATCAATTATGGCAGTAATAATATCCTGGGCATGAGTGAAGACGGAACAGAGAGCAGTGTAAATAATATTACACTGGATGATATAAAAAATTATTACAGCAATTATATTACATCACAGGGTACCAGGGTAGTAGTGGTGGGCGATATAAAGCAGGAGGAGATATTACCCAAGCTGGCGTTTTTGAATAACCTTCCCAATAAAAAAATTGATATACCTGCGGTAAATGCTACACCACTGGAAACAGGTAAAACAAAAATTTTCCTGGTGGATGTACCCAAAGCTGCACAAACAGAGTTTCGTGTTGGCTATACTACGGGTTTAAAATATGATGCTACCGGGGAATTTTATAAAGCCGGATTAATGAATTATATACTGGGTGGTGCTTTTAACAGCCGTTTAAATTTAAACCTGCGGGAAGACAAGGGGTGGACCTATGGTGCACGTTCAGGTTTTGATGGTGATGCTTACACCGGTGAGTTTGGGTTCAGTTCAGGCATTAAAGC
>JBDSOC010000193.1:0-9181 GCA_039915085.1 Chitinophagaceae bacterium | reverse complement strand
AAGCCAGGTTGCCGGCACCACAATAACCCATGCCTGCACGAAGGCCGCCTGTATATTGCTGCACTACTTCGCTTAAGTTTCCTTTGTATGCCACGCGGCCTTCAATACCTTCAGGTACCAGCTTTTTAATATCATCTTCCACATCCTGGAAATAACGATCGCTGCTGCCCCCTGCCATTGCACCAATAGAACCCATACCACGGTACTCTTTGAATTTTCTTCCTTCATAAATGATGGTTTCTCCGGGACTTTCTTCCACGCCCGCAAAAACGCTTCCCATCATTACGGTATCTGCACCGGCAGCCAGCGCCTTTACCATATCACCTGTATAACGGACACCCCCGTCCGCAATAAGAGGTACACCCATTTGCTTAAGCGCGGAGTAAGCTTCCATAATTGCAGTAATCTGCGGTACACCTGCGCCTGCCACAATACGGGTTGTACAAATGGAACCTGGTCCTATACCAATTTTTACTGCGTCAGCTCCTGCATCTGCCAGTGCCTTTGCACCCGCTGCAGTGCCTACGTTGCCGGCAATAACCTGTAATTTCTTAAAATTTTTCTTTACGCTTTTTAGTGCATCAATAACGCCTTTGCTATGGCCGTGTGCACTGTCAAGGCAAACTACATCAACGCCAATCTGCTGCAGTGCGGCCGCCCTGTTTAGCATGTCGCCTGTAATGCCCAGTGCTGCGCCTACCAGCAAACGCCCAAAACCATCTTTTACAGCATTGGGGAAACTGCTTAGCTGTAGTATATCACGATAAGTAATCAGACCCACCAGCGTATTGTCTTTTTTTACCACCGGCAATTTTTCTATTTTATAAGAACGTAAAATTTTTTCAGCTTTTTTAAGATCGGTTCCCTCGGGCGCAATAATTAAATTTTCTTTGGTCATTACTTCCTGCACCTTGCGTTTTTTATCTGTTTCAAAACGCAAATCACGGTTGGTAAGAATGCCAACCAGCTTATGGGCGCTGTCAACAATGGGTATACCACCGATCCTGTTTTCTTTCATTAACTGCAGTGCATCGCCGATGGTAGCATCAACCGAAAGTGTAATGGGATCTATGATCATAGCACTTTCGCTGCGTTTTACCTTACGTACCTGTTCTGCCTGTTGTTCAATGCTCATATTTTTGTGCAGTATGCCAATGCCGCCCTCGCGTGCAAGCGCAATCGCCAGGCTGGCTTCTGTTACCGTATCCATAGCAGAAGACAACATGGGTATATTGAGTGTAATTTCTTTTGTAAGCTTTGTTTTGATATTTACTTCCCTTGGTAATACCTGTGAGTAGGCCGGAAGCAGCAGCACATCATCGAAAGTTAAACCTTCACCAAAGAATTTTTTACTGAGATCTGACTTGCGTGCGGGATTATTTATTGTTGCCATGGGCAAAGATAGGGCAGCGGATAAATTCGTTCAAAAATATTTTATAATTTTTACAAAACACTTATCCATACCGGGTTACAGGCAATAATCAATATAGTAAAGCATCAGCAACAGCTACCGTATGAATGTTTAACTTATAATAATTTATACATCTTGCCCGGCAAAGAGGCAACAACGTTTTGCAGTTCAAGGTTTAATACAGCGGCAGCCACCCTGCTGCTGGTCAGGTTGCTTTTCATGCGGAGCTCATCTATGGCTGTTGTTTCTTTTTCCTTCAGAAGATCAACAATAATTTTTTCTTCAACGCTTAGCTGAATAAATAATTCCTTTTGCAGTTTTTTGGGGAGACTCTTTTTTTCGGCCCAGCCAAGTATATCAATTATATCTTGTGCAGAGGTAAGCAATATAGCTTTATTGTTTTTTATAAGGTAATTACAACCCGCACTTTTATTATCAGTTGTTCTGCCCGGAAAAGCAAAGACGTCTTTGTTATAACCGTTGGCCAGTTCGGCGGTTATCATGCTGCCACCTTTTATATCTGTTTCTATTACTATTGTGGCATCGCTCATGCCTGCAACAATACGGTTTCTTGACGGGAAATTATGTTTGTCAGGTTTTGTTTTGCTTCTGAATTCTGTGAGCAAACCGCCATTTTCTTTAATGATGTCTTTTGCAAGCACGGTATGTTCTGCAGGATAAATTTTATCCAGTCCGTGGGCCATAACCGCAACGGTGGGTATTGTGTATTTCAATGCGGCTTTGTGTGCTACGGCATCAATTCCCAAAGCAAGTCCGCTGATGACCAGTATTTGCTGTTCTTCCAGATCTTCCAGCAATTTTTCTGTAAGATGTTTGCCATAGTCGGTCTTGCTGCGGGTGCCTACAATGGCTATGATTTTTGATGTATTCAGATCTGCCTTGCCACGGTAATAAAGCATGGCAGGCGGATCGTAACAATTTAATAAACGCCGGGGATACATGGCATCTGTAAGAAACAGGGGGGTGATTTTATATTTTTCTATAAAAGCGAGTTCTTCTTCCGCTCTCTTAAACCCCGAAAATTCTTTGATACTGCGGGCTCTTACCCCGCCAATTCCTTCCAGTGCTTCAAGAGAAGATTTTTTTGCTTTAAAGACAGGCGCAGCTTCACCAAAATGATCAACAAGTATTCTTGCCTGTACAGGACCTATATTGGGCACAAGGGTTAAGGCAACCCGGTGCAAAAGAGTGTCATTCATTCTTTACTAAGGAAAAGGTTTATAAAGAATAAATATAGAAAAAAAATGTGAATTATGGTCGTGAAGCGTGAGACGTAATTCATGGGTGCATCAGCAACCAGGCCTTCACCTGGCTAACTAACCATCTGATCAAACTTCTACTGCCCTACAACTTTTAATTCTGTTCTCCTGTTTTTTGCTTTGCCTTCTTCTGTTTTATTATCTGCCAGTGGAACTTTGTCTCCAAAGCCCTGGTAGGTAAGTCTTCTACCATCTATGCCCTTTGCAGTAATATAATCTACTACGGCTTTTGCGCGGTTATTGGAGAGCGTTATATTATCGGCCGGTTTGCCTGCATTGTCAGTATGGCCGTTAATTTGAATTCTCAGGGTCGGATTGTCTTTCATCAGTATTACCACGTTGTCCAGTTCCACCTGCGATTCTGTTTTTAATTCATATTTACTCACATCAAAGAAGATGTTTTTCAATATAACGGTGGCATTGGCTTCCAGGGGCTGTAAGGGTATGTCAATATTGTAAGTAGAATCGGGTAATTTCTGGCTAAGCGGAAAGTTTTCTGAGAAAAATAAATACCCTTTGCGGTTTACATTGAATGCATAGTCTTTACCAACCGGTAATGTAATTAGGTAGTTGCCTGTTTCATCCGTTTGCACTTTACTGATAATTTCTTTTGTTTTGAGATCAGCAAGTTCCACGGCTGAAGGCAGACCTTTGCTGGTTTTTTTGTCAAATACTTTTCCTTTTATCCACAATGTTTTTATTGGTTGTATATCGCTGCGCATTCCAAAAGTGTATAAATCCAGCCCACCACGGGTATCACTCCGGTCACTGGCATAATAAGCTATTGTGCCGTCTGCAGTAATTATCAGGCTGCCTTCATTTTCTATGGTATTGATAGGATAGCCAAGATTTTTGGGTGCGCTCCATTTTCCTTTGGCGACTTTGCGTACAAGAAATAAATCATCACCCCCGTAACCAGGATGGCCATTGCTGGTAAAATACAGGGTTTGATTGTCTGCATGTATAAATGGACAGCTCTCATCTCCAATGGTATTTATTTCCGGTCCCATGTTTTCCGGATCACTCCAGTGTCCGCCAGGTAAAAGATGACTTACATAAATATCACTTCCCCCATAACCACCAAAACGTCTGCTGGCAAAATAAAGATCTCTTTTGTCAGGCGATAAACTGGGTGCAGATTCCCATTGATCTGTATTGATGCGGTTACCCATATTTTCAGCAGCGCTCCAACCGTCGGGGGTTAAATAAGAAATATACAAATCACAGCTGCCATATCCCTCCTGAAAATTGCAACCTGTAAATATCAGCCATTGTCCATCCTGCGAAATGCTTTGCGCACCCTCATTAAAATTCGTATTGATGCTACCCGATAGTGCCTTTGCCATTGACCATGTGCCATCCTTATTATCTGTTTCAAAAAAATCTTCATTTACATTTCTTACACGTCTTGTAAAGATCAATTGCCTGCTGTCAATAGTAAGCGCCGGAAAGTATTCTGATACACCTGTATTGATGCTATCACCGAGATTACGGGGTTCAAACCTGTAATTGCTATCAGCATTATTTTTTTTATAATCGAGGGCAAACTGGTAGGAACGCTGGCGGTAAGATGCTGCTTTAAGACTGCCTTCATTGAGATTGGGAATGGTACTGAATACATCTACTGCAGCCAGGGCTTTTTCAAACCATCCTTTGCCTGCCAGGTTGATAGAATATGGCAGGTTATAATCTTTAAAATAGAGGCTGTCTATACTTTTCGCTTTTTCATAATTAATTATGGCGCTGTCATAATTTTTTAATTCGCCATACATGCCTGCAATAGAGAGATAAGCATCCAGGAAACCTTTATCTATTTGTACTGCCTGCTCCAACAGGCGTATGCCTTCTTTCAGATTTCCGTCCGTTGCTTCTTGCAGACCCTGCGAATGCAATGCGGCGGCTTTTTTATTTACTTTCTCAGGATTATAATGCTGTGCATTTACGGTGCTGGCAATAAGTACAATAAGTATAGTAAAAATAAACTTCATGAAAACTATATTAAAATGAGGTATAGCGTTAAAGGTGTAAGGTCTTATATCCGTATGCGCTATTTGTTTTAGCGATTCATAGTAAGGTCATTATGCCCTGCACCTGCACCTTCAACCTTTAACGGTGTAACAGGCAATTTATTCTGATAATCAAAGGTAAGAAAGCCGGTTTTTAAGGAACGTTAATGTATTTATGCAACTGCAGGCTAAGTTCCCATTGGGGATGTTGCTTAATATAATCAACAATAAGTGGTGTAACTATCGCTGCTTTTTCCCATTCTGGTTGCAGGTAAAGTTTGCATTCCGGTGCAACCTGTGCGGCATATCTTTCGGCCCAGGCAAAATCTGTTTTATTAAAAATTACCACTTTCAATTCATTGGCCTGTGGTACCAGAGTTGGCAAAGGCGCTTTAAATTTTTTTGGCGAAAGACATATCCAGTCCCATTTTCCACTTAAAGGGGAAGAACCTGATGTCTCTATATTGGTTTGAAAACCTGCTGCATGTAATGCGCGTGTAAGCTCATTAAGATTGTGTAAAAGCGGTTCTCCGCCCGTAACTACTGCCATGCGACCAGGATATTTTTGTGCTTCTTCAATGATTGAAGCAATTGATAATTCCGGGTGTAAAGATGCATTCCAGCTATCTTTTACATCACACCACACACAACCTACATCACAACCTCCAAGGCGAATAAACCAGGCGGCTTTCCCCTGGTGATAGCCTTCTCCCTGTAATGTGTAAAAACTTTCCATTACAGGCAATGTGGCTACTGATATATCTGTACTGTACATATTAAAACAAAGGTCGTTCATTTTTGAAAATTAAGCGCTGATGGCCCTCGGCTGGTAGCTGTTGGCCGTTTTTTTGAATTCAGAAGGAGTCTTCTTAACAATATTTTTGAATACTTTATTAAAATAAGGAACATTATTAAATCCGCATTCGAAGCAAACTTCTCCTATAGATTTCTCCTGTTGCAGCAGGATGCAGGCCTGTTCTATCCGGTACTGGTTAATAAAATCAGTAAAAGTAATATTCATTATTTTTTTGAAATAATTGCAAAATGCCGGAACAGTGAGGTGAGCAATAGCAGCAACTTTCTTTATATTGATTTCTTCCTGGAAATTTTGCTCTACATAATTAAATATATTTTGTAGCCTTACGTGTACTTTCCTGATGGTGGTGGGCAGGGTAACCTGTGAATTGAGGAGGGTATATTCTTCAGCAGTAGCCAATATTTGCAAAATACCGGTCAGCTCAACAAAACGCTCAAACGGGGGTAGTTTCAAAAGGGTGACCATTTTCTTCATTACTTTTTCTTTGGTTACTTTACCAAAGCTGATACCATAGCCCGATTTATCCAATAGCAGGTTAATCATTTTCATTTCGGGCCGCATTAAAAGTGAAGGGATGAAAACTTCTTTTTTAAACTGAACAACTACCTGTTCAATCATGCCGCGTGTATTTAACCCAAATCCGGAATGAGGCAGATCAGGCCCCATCAGAACCAGGTCGCCATTCTCATAATTGCTGGCATGGTTACCAACCTGCCGGGTGCCATTGCCTGCCAGTACACATACCAGTTCAAATTCAGGATGGTAATGATATTGCCAGGAATATTCTTCTGCGGGTATTTTCTCGTGCAACAATCGGAAAGAACTGCCTTCATCTTCCTGTATTAATTCAAATACTATTTTCATTTATAATAGTTTATTATTTTTTTATACGTAATTACCGCAAGCAAATTTTGTAACTTATTTCATGCTTATTAATAGTTATAGTGATTAAAGGATCCAAAACTAATCATTTTACATTAATATAGATGAAGAACCCGTTAATGCAGATGATTTTTTTATGGTTCTAAAAGATCAAATTTGCGCAGACTTATTACGCGTGCGATGGTGGTATTAAAAAGAAGCCAGGATTCGATTTTTTTTCGGCATCAAGCATCAACTTAGATAATATAGTTGTCAAGTTAAATAGAGTACTTTTGATGCTGCTAAAAAACCTTCTATTAAAGTATCGTTAATTTTTTTTGCTTATTGTTATATAGTGGTTACTTTTACCGTGTAAAAAGTACACAAAAGGTAAAAAAGTACTTGTGAGGATAAAAATTAACGTGCTTGGTTATTAATAATTTGTAATATAATAATGACTATCAATGCATAGTGATTATTTTATATAGCGTTTTCAGACATATACTATTGCTTAACTAAAAACTATTTGCTGTATGAAGAATATCAAGATCTTCATTACGAAAGCTCTATCATTAGGCTTTCTTCTGCTCTTTTCGCTTTCTCAGGCCTTTTCTCAAACAAAAACAGTTACAGGTAAGATTACAGATTCAAAAGACGGTTCCCCGGTTGTGGGTGCTACCGTTCAGCCGAAGGGTACCAAGAATGGTACATCTACTGGTGCTGATGGCAGTTTTACCATTACGGTAGGCGCCAATGTAAACACGCTTGTGGTTACTTCCGTTGGTTTTGACAGGCAGGAAGTAAATGTGGCCAATGCTTCAGCTGTAAGTCTGGTTGCCAGTAATTCAAATCTTAATGAAGTAGTGGTGGTAGGTTACGGAACTGCCAGAAAAAAAGATTTGACCGGAGCCGTTTCTTCGGTGAAAGCAAAAGATTTTAACCAGGGTGCTATTACCAATCCCGACCAGTTACTGCAGAATAAAGTAGCCGGACTGGAAGTTACCAACACCAGCGGACAGCCAGGTGTTGCAACAACCGTTCAGATACGTGGTAACAACTCAATCCGCAGTAACAGCAGCCCACTGTATGTTGTTGACGGTGTTCCACTGGATGGTGGAACTGCAAGACCAAATGTTGGTATTGCCTTCGGGAGTACGCCGAACTCTAACCCATTACTTTATATTGATCCCAATAGTATTGCTTCTGTTGAAGTATTGAAAGATGCGTCTTCTGCAGCCATTTATGGTTCAAGGGGCGCCAATGGTGTAATTGTAATTACTACCAAAAAAGGTACGGCTGGTCCAATGAAAGTGGAGGTTGGTGTTAACTTTGGCGTTAACCTGGGCTACATGAAAAGATTTGGTGTTTTAGATGCAGGTCAGTACAGGGCTGCACTTACCAAATACAAACAACCTGCTACACTGGATGGCGGAACATCGGAAGATGCTTTGAAAGCACTTACTCAACACGGTCTTAGCCAGAATTATTCCGTGGCTTTCAGTGGTGGTAACGAAGCAGGCAAATTCCGCGCTGCATTTTTGGGTTCAAAAACAGTTGGTTTTCTTAGAAAGTCTGCGCTGGATAAATACCTGGCCACGATTGGTGGTACTTATAAATTCATCGACAACCATTTGACGCTTGATTTCAATTTGATCGCAGGTAATTATGGTGAACAATTGACCAGCGTTTCCAACACGGCGGGTTCTGCAGGTAATATTATTTCATCAGCAGTTAGCTGGAACCCAACAGTGGCACTCAGGAAAAAAGATGGTACATATAATTTTCCTTCCAATGGTTCTGGTAACCCCCTTGCCTTTAATGATGCCTTTAACGATAGAAGTACTGTAAACGCATTTCTGGCAAACATTTCAGCTTCTTATTTGCTGGCGAAAGGATTAACCTATAAATTTTTATACGGTGTTAATCATGGCGCTGGTAACCGTAAAGTTAGCATTGATGGCTGGCTGGAAGGTCAGTCTGGTATTTCAGGCGTTGGTCTTGCTGGTATAGCAAATGCAAAATTACTTACACAGAATTTCACACATACACTGGATTACCGTACAGATCTTACAAAAGATATTTCATTGAACGCTACAGCAGGATATGAGTATTACAAAGCAGATTACCAGGGTGACCTTGTTGCAGGAACTGGTTTCAATACCAATCTTACGCAGGCAGGACGTACTGATATCCTGTATACCGCTACTTTCCAGAATGCAAAAACAATTTCTGTTCCTTATAACACTTATGTAAATCCCACCGGTGAATTACAGTCTTATTTTGGCCGTGTAGTATTAAACTATGCAGATAAAATTGTATTGAACGGAAGTTTAAGAGCCGATGGTTCAAGCAAATTTGGTTCAAATCATAAATATGGCTATTTCCCGGCAATAGGCGCAAGATGGACTGTTAGTAATGAAAATTTCATGAAGGATAGCAGGATATTCAGCAACCTTGCACTTCGGGCATCTTACGGTATTACCGGCAACCAGGAATTTCCTTCTGGTGCTTCACAAGAACAATTTTCTTTAAGTTCTTACAGCAATTTGCCACAGGTTGTTAATGGTAACCCCGATTTGAAATGGGAGTCCAGCAAATCAATCAATATTGGTGCGGACCTGTCCTTCCTGAAAGGAAGAGTGTTTGTTACCGCAGACTATTATCATAAGACAACTTCAGACATTCTTTTCCAGACAACAGCGATACAACCAGCACCATCTTCAGTTTCTTATGTGAATTTAAAAGAGGCTAATTTGATCAACTCAGGTGTTGAAGTAGCTATTGGTGCAACCATTGTAGACCATAA
>JBDSOC010000169.1:0-8932 GCA_039915085.1 Chitinophagaceae bacterium | reverse complement strand
ATTCTTTTCTTTTTTCTTTTCATGATCAGCCAGGCCAGCAGCAAGATAATTGGGAGTATCAGCCAGTACAGGTACCCCGTATAGGAAGTATTTTTTTTCTCCAGCACCAAGCTCACCCATTCACTGGTGTTATCATTGGATTCAGGATTGGTGCCGCTCAGGCTGGAACGAAAAGGCTCATCATTATCACCATCTTTATCATACAATTGTATATCAAAACCTATTGATTGGTTGGCGGCAGGCTGAAATTTCATTTCCTGCCACGGTATAGCCATAGTAATAATATAACCGCTATCCATGTCTTCGTTGTTGTTAACCGTACCGTTGATCCGAACATTGACCCTGGCTGTTTTTCCCCAATGCCTGTAAATTGAATCACGGATATTCCACTGGTTGCCCGCCGTTTTGCCGTTTATATTGGCCAGGAATTCATAATCATCCGTTTCTTTCCATTCGGTGCGGTCGTGCTTTAGATCAAACCCCAGTTCAATACAATCTGATGTCCACAAAACCTGCAGGAAATTTTTGGCCTGGAACAAATCCCAGTAGCGGGATGGCGCTGCATTCAGCTGGGCGTCTTTTATATCAAAGCGGAAATAAAGAGAATCTTCATTCCAGCAACTGGAAAATAAAACAGTGTTATTATTACCGGCAAACTGGTAAGGGGTGGCTTTCCGAAGCACAGCATCCATTTCTTCAGCCCGGTCAATATACACCGATCTGAAAACTGCTTCATTAAAAGACTGGTGCCTGTCGAGCAGTACAGGAATGCCGGAAGTACTGTATTTACTTCCCAATGTATCGCAACGCATTCCGTGATATATCCTTGCTTTTACATTAAATACACCATCATTAAACTCGTTCAACGTAAGTACGACCGCCAGGGAAGCATTCAGCCGCTTCGTTATAACGGCGCCTGCATTATAGAGAATATCGCAAAATATGGAATCTGCCGGAACATCTCCTTTATCGGCCAGTATTTGTAATTTAATATAGTTTTTGTTTGCTACACTAAAAGGCAGCGGTGTAATAATCCTGTACCCATAACAGTAAGGAATAATAAAGAATGCCATCGCAAACAGAAAATAAACAGCCGGTGATTTCATTGTTAAACAACTATATAAATGCAACGGAACAGCAATGTATGAAAAAACAATCAGGCAGATCAAAGTCATTTTGCGGGCATACCGCAGCAGGAATACGGTATAAATCATTTCAATGCCGCCTGTATACAGGCTTCTTTGATAAACCGGAAACAATTATGGTGAATCCGGGTAACTATAGAAATTACCCACAGGATTTTTATTATAGTCCTGAAAAACCAGCAGGTGATATCCCGTACCATTGCGGGGAAAAAGCCTTCTGCCAGCATCTGCGGTGTTTATTGCATGGTGCCAGGAGAAAATACTGTAGCAATCCGACCCCCGTAATTTTTGAAAACGGAAATTGTTTTTTAAAAAAATGAATGTTGGCCATGCTGTAATTTTTTTCCAATCCAACCGGTTTAAAAGGCAATAAGTGTAAATTGTTCTTTTAGTAAGTACTAATAGTTGCCGTGTTTGCCTGATGCGCTTGCAGGCTTTGGTTAGCTTGCGGCAAAACCAGTTTGATGCCTGCTACCCTGCTTTGTTTCCGGACGATTCTTACACCACTTGTATTGGTACTGTTACTACCTGTTCTTTTTCCTTTGGCAACAACGGCGCAAGTGCCCGGGGGTGCATCCGCCCGTTATGGTTTAAATGGTGATGCGACTGACGCCAGCGGCAACGGTAACAATGGTAGTCTCTCCGGTACGGTCAATACTATCAACCGCTTCGGTACGGCTGCTGCAGCCGTTTCTTTTATGACTGGTAGTTCCAGCGGTACCCTTCCCAGCTCACTGGTCAGCACGTTGCAAAATGATTTTAGCATTGGCTTTTGGTTTAAGACTGCTGCCAGTGCCCTCACCGGCACTCAATGGTTCAATGGCATCAGCCTGGTGGATGCTGAAACTGCCGGTGCCACCGACGATTGGGGCATCTGCCTGATAGACGGGGGAAAAGTGTGCTTTGGGATCGGCAGCCCGGATATCACCATTAAATCTGTGTCTGCCAGTTATAACAACAATGCCTGGCATTTTGTAACCGCTACCCGTAACAAAACAACCGGGACCACTATCTTATATATCGATGGCGCGCAGGTGGCCACTACAACCGGCACCTCCACCAACGCTCTGACGGCGCCCGCAGTAATTGGCCTTGGCAGGAGCAGTGCAGTCGCAACCGGCAATTATACCGGATCACTTGATGATATCATTGGCTATAACCGGGTGTTGACGCCCGTTGAAGTAGTAAATATGTATACCGCTTTAACGGCAACGGCATTGCCGTTGAAATGGCTATCTTTTGCGGCTACTGTGTCACAGGGCAATGTTATCCTCCGTTGGGAGACCGGAAGTGAAATCAATAACGATTATTTTACAGTTGAGTCATCTGCCGATAAACTTCATTTCAATGACGTTGGTAACACGCAAGGCTACGATTTTACCGATCGGAACAAAGCAGGCAGCTGGTATTACCGCATCCGGCAAACCGATAAGGATGGCCAGTACACTTATTCCAAAACCATCCGGGTCGATATACAGGGCATGAACCGTATCTACCTGCAGACCAACCCGGTCATCAATAACCTGGTCATTGTCAACCCGGGGCAGCTGGCAGTACACCAGATACAAATCACCGAAATTACTGGCCGGATCGTTTTTCGAAAAGCGATCAGCAACGCTACTACAATTACTGTCAATATCCATAACCTGCAGCCAGGGTATTATCTCCTGCGCGTAGACGCCATTACGCTGCCGTTTATACGGCAATAAAATATAAAATCATCAGGAGTTAACTTCCCTTGTATTTTTCATTGTACAGACGGATATCAGAACCGCGTCAGGAATTTCCAGAGTACAAAAATATAGATTACCAGCAAAATGATTTTTAATTCCCCATTGCTGACACCATGCAGGATGCTGTAAGGAATGACCGCAAAAAATAAAGCAAAGGCCGCGATAAACAGTAAACCTGATAACCATGGTTGCACCAAAAATTTCCTGGCTACAGGGTCCTTTGGTATGGGCTGGTTGAAGGTGCCTGTCACAATAAAATCTGCTATCGCTTCCCAATATTGTTCTGTTACCCCGGCACCGTGACCGCCGGGAATGGTGATGGTCTGCTGCGCCTCAGTGAGCGTTTCAAATCCCCGGTACCCGGCAGCACCGAGATCCCTGAAAAGTGCATGCATGGCCTGCGGGAATATACCAACTACCAGGTCGGAGGTAGCGGCGATATTGTATATTTTTTGTACCCTTTTTGCACCGATGTATTTCTGCCAGTCAAAACTTCTTGTAATGACACTGCCGGCAAAAATGACATGCTTAAACTTACAGGCCGGGTATTCCGACAGGGCCTTTGCGATTAAAAAAGTTCCATTGCTGTGACCCATAAACGAAAATTCGGCATTTGGATACCGTATTTTATTGGCGGCATACCGGTCCATGAACCATGCTACCTTACCGTTGCGGTAACCAGGGAGGGCAAATTGCAGAAGCGGAAAATAGCCATAGCTGGATGTTTCAATGGCATAGTGCTGGGGATTAAGTTGCAGGTTTTGGACCTTGCGGAGCACACGGTTGCCCAGTTTTAATGTCCAGAAACCTTCGTCACGGATCCCATGCACAACAAATATGACGTCGGTTACCTCTTTATAGATATCTATATTTTTGAAAGCTGGTATATTGTAGCTGTTGGCAGCCAGCACATCTTTTGATTGCGTAAGCGCTTCGGTCAATGCCATTGCCCGTTCTGCACCGATCGTTGTGTTCAGCCCTTCTACCATTATCCTTGTTTTATCTGTCAGATCAATAATGCTTTTATGGCCGGAAAACGGCACTTCCCTGTATACAAAACTGACACCACCTACATCATCAATATCGTCCTGGGGCGAAACCAGGTCGTCGATGCTGCCCAGTAACTGCACCGTGAGCGCATCGCCCACAGTCTTCCCATAGGGCTTTGCGAGCATCGCCAGTGTTTGCAACCGGAGCTGTGTGATATACGAACCACCCCTCCGGATAGTTAAGAGGATGGGTTTGCGGTGAAAATAAGACAGGAAATTACCCATGGCAAGACCAATGCTCAGTTGCAGCACCCTTCCTATACTGTTATGGTAATCGATGTTCCATCCATTGTTCATGCCCGCGAGTAAAACCAGTCGCTCCACCTGAGCAGCCCAGGGCCTTGGTCTATCATCCGCATCGATACCTGCTTCCAATGGTGCCTCTGGATTATTGCCACAGGCGCAAACATATAATTTCCGGGCAATGAGTCCTCCCATACTATGACCGATGAAAATGATTTTGATGGTTTTTTCCGGATGTTCCTGCTGCGCCTGCAGATATCCTTTGTCAATTGCGTGCAACCATTTGTTGATATAAGGAACGATACTGCCGGGCGTAAAAAAACCGATGTTATTGCGCAGAAAAACAAGGCTGGGATTACTGAATACCTGGCCGGTGAGTTGCCTGAGTGCTGCGCATTCACCCCTTACTTTTCTTTCCGGATCAAATGATTTAAAACGGTGCAGCAGTACAATGAGATGGTGGATGAAAGCATCTGGCATGGGTGTTCAGGTTAGTTTTTTAAAATGAATTGCCATCAGTAATGTATTACGGGGACCTACTCCTAAATATACATCACAATCAATTTGGTCCTATGATGAAATTGTAATTTTACCATTATAAACCTGGCTGCCGGTACCAATTGCTTTTGAATTCACTTCAAAATCAAGATTGAAATCATTTTTCCTGGCAAAGTGTATAGTAACAATGTACTATATATTAATTGCGAATCGATAATACAAAAAAGCGAAAGTTTTGGCAGGCTGTAACTTTCGCATACATTTGAGTTGACGGCAAGTTTTGGGGATACTGCTAACTTGAAAATGTTATGCTAGAAACTAACTTTAACAACGAACATAAATAAAACGTGGAAAACCGACCAGAGAGCAGGCGACAAATAATTTTATATGGACGTACAAGAACAAATCAAAAAATATATTACCAGCCAACCTGAACCAAAGCGTAGTGATATGCAGGAGTTACATCGAATTACACTTCAAGTATTACCAGAATGTAAATTATGGTTCCTGGATGGTAAAAACAGTGAAAATAAAACTGTTTCTAATCCTAATATAGGATACGGATTTCACGACATAAAATATGCTGATGGAAAAACCAGAGCGTTTTATCAAATTGGTATCAGTGCAAACAAAACCGGCATCTCTGTCTATATCCTCGGTATCAAAGATAAGACCTACTTAGCGCGGACATATGGGAAAAAACTCGGCAAGGCGGGCGTGAGCGGATATTGCATTAAGTTCAAAACGTTAAAAGATATAAACATTGATGTACTTAAAGCGGCAATACGCTATGCGGTTGAAGCTAAGAATGAATAGGGTTATTTGCAAATAAGACAAGGCAAAGTCTACGAATTGAAATATTCAAGCCAGGTTGCGTAGTAAACTGCGTCATTTAGCTTTATCACACTCCAGCTTTCAGTGTGCAGATAGACCCAGGCTTCCCCACCCCTCTTTAAATATTGAATTTCTTCGGGCAAGGATCTGGCAGTGCAAATGACAGTGTATATTTGGACAACTAAATGTTTTAATCACTAAGGGACAATCAACAGCTAACATTCGTATTTATGCCAGTGTGGCCCGACGTTAGATTTTTTCAGCATTTTTATATCACAAGGAATCGTCAGGGGCCAACCGTTTAGCAAATAAGATCAGTTAAAGAAAAAAAACAGTTTTCAAAATAAAGTTCAGTGGCCGGACCTTTTCAAATGCCACACCGCACAATACGCCATCCTTGTTCGGGATTTTAACCTGTCAAATGGTTCGATAACCCAATTAGCGTATAAAAATATCAGTAAATCTTAAATAAATTTATCAAAGCAGATTTATAAACAAAAAAACATAATGAACACAAATGTTATAAATAATTATTCCAAACTCAAACCATCTTTATTCTTTTTACCCATATTCTTGTTGCTTACAATTGTTTTATTTCTTTATCATCAGGATTCTTTAAATGCTCTTAATTATATACAGATTCAAAAGGATAGTTTCTTTTTTATTAATTATAATTTAGGGCAATTTCCAAATATCCAATATAATATTACCCAATTAGGAGATGCTTCAATTCTTTTTTCGTTTTTAAGTATTTTCATTGTGTATGCCCCTAAAATATGGGAGTCTTTAATATCAGCATCGCTGGTTTCTCTTATATTTTCCAGTGTATTAAAAAATATATTTTCAGTACCAAGACCTGCCGTGGTGTTTGATAATAATACTTTTGTTATCATCGGAAAAACAGCCGTTGGGTCTGCCAGTTTACCATCCGGACATTCAATTACAGTCTTTACAACACTTACAGTTTTGTTGTTTGCATTTATACCCAAAAAATTGAATTATAAAATTTTATGGAGCTTTTTCATAATCATTACAGGCCTAATTATTGCGTTTACAAGAGTAGGTATCGGAGCGCATTACCCGCTTGATGTTATTATTGGCAGTATTATCGGATATATCTCGGGACTTACAGGTATTTTTATCAATCAGAAATATAAAATCTGGACCTGGATTAACAATAAAAAATACTATCCAATTTTTATTTTATTGATGCTGATTTGTTGTATTTCATTAATCATCAAAATAATTGATGAAAATTTACTAATATTTTATTTGGCCTTAATCAGCTTATTTTTTCCTTTTTATAAAATCATTTATGTATTTGTTAAAAAATAACATTAAAATAGTTCATTTTGCTTTATTAATAAGTCTTCTTGATTTTCTATTCTTTCATTACCCCTTTTACAAATTTGTCGTTAATAACGTTGACTATAAAAGTCTGAATGGCATTACCATTGTAATTAGCTTAATTATTCTGATGCTGGTTGTAAATGCTTTTGTTTTTTTCCTGATTTTTTTTCTGTCACGCTTTGTTGGTAAATCCTTATTGGTCTTATTCTTTATTATCAATGCAATTGCAGTGTACTTTGTCAATACTTATGGTGTTATAATAGACGAAAGTATGATCAGCAATGTGATCAATACAAAGTATGCAGAGGCTGCCAGTTTTATTTCCATAAAATTAATGCTATACATAATTCTGCTTGGTGTTATCCCCGGCATTTATATCATAAAAGCCAAAATAATAAATGTAACATTAAAGAGATTCTTAATCATCAGTTCGCTTACCTTATTATTTATTTTATCTTTAATATTTGTCAATGCCAGCAATTTGTTGTGGGTTGATAAAAATTCAAAAACATTAGGAGGGCTCGCAATGCCATGGTCTTACTCAGTAAATATTCCTCTTTTTTATTTACATAAACACAAAGAAAATGAAAAAGAAATTTTATTGCCAGATGCTACAATAAAAGATAACCAGAAATCGGTTGTTGTCCTGGTCATAGGAGAATCTGCAAGAAGCCAGAATTTTTCATTATATGGATACGGGAAAAATACCAATCCTCTTCTTTCCAAAACACCTGATGTATTTCATTTTAATGCTACCTCTTGTGCCACATACACTACTGCAGGCGTAAAATGTATTCTAGAACATACCCATACCGATGATTTATATGAAATTTTACCCAATTATTTATATAGAAATGGCGTAGAGGTTATCTGGAGAACTACAAACTGGGGAGAACCACCGGTTCATATAAAAAATTATCAAAGTAAAGAAGCGCTGATGAAAATTTGTAAAGGCGAAGAATGTAATTACGATGAAATTCTTTTGACTGATCTTAAAGAACAAATAGCAGCCAGTACAAAAAATAAGGTATTGATAGTACTGCACACAAGTATAAGTCATGGGCCTGCCTATAGTCAGAAATATCCACCGCAATTTGAATCTTTTAAGCCCGTTTGCAATAGTGTTGAATTAGGAAATTGTTCTCAAACAGAACTAATCAATGCTTATGACAATACTATTGTTTATACCGATTATATTTTACATAACATAATTGAAGATTTAAAACAATTAAAAGAATATAAAAGTGCAATGATTTTTGTTTCAGACCATGGTGAATCTTTAGGAGAAAAAAATCTATATATGCATGGTTTACCTGTAAGTATCGCACCCAAAGTACAATATGACATTCCTTTTATAGTCTGGACATCGGATAACAGTTCAAAAAAATTGAAACCTGATAATACATTGTCTCAAAACTATGTATTTCATAGTGTTTTAAATTTTTTAGGCATACAGAGTCCTATTTATAATGAGGACTTGAATATTTTTAAATAATTGCAGTCAATAACATTCGCCCCTAACAAAATAGAGAAGGTTCTATGGTAATGCCTTCTATCTTTCAAAACAAACGGGAAATGCAGGTATAATCTTTATGTAATACTTTGGTAAGAAAATAAGTTTTACTAAAATGGTTTTCTACTTCACGTGCCTGTACTTTTTGTATGAGAAATGTTTTTATTTTTTCAATATGTTTTTGCTTTTGGTCGTCTAATAATTCAAAACCTGATACTTTAAATTTTTATTAAGCTGCTGACTTTGCTTTTCTGTTAATTCATTTTTTATTTCCACCTCTCATTGCCACATAAAGTGGTTGCAGTTACAGTTTTTCAAACGCCTGCTTTATTACCACGATGCAACGATTGCGAACCATATTTTTTATATAGTTTTTCGTCATAACTACTACAATCATTCTTTTATTGGATTAATGACCGGAACCACAGAAAATATTGTATTTGAACTACTTAAGCTATTCAGTGTGTCTTCTTAATAAGATCAGAAAAAACACGGCAATTTTTCGAACGAAAAAACCCGCTCTGAAAGCGGGCTTTAGTATTTACAAAAAAATTGTCGGGACGACAA
>JBDSOC010000158.1:0-16243 GCA_039915085.1 Chitinophagaceae bacterium | reverse complement strand
CCATTGCACTACGTGCAGACATGGATGCACTGCCTATAGAGGAAGAAAACGAAGTTGATTATATTTCTACCAATAAAGGTGTCATGCATGCATGTGGTCATGACGTACATACCAGCATATTACTCGGTGCTGCAAAGATTTTAAATGAATTAAAAGATAATTGGGAAGGCACCATCAAATTAATTTTTCAACCTGGTGAAGAACGTAATCCCGGTGGCGCCAGCTTACTGATAAAAGAAGGTGTACTTGAAAACCCGAAGCCCCAGGCTATTTTTGGATTACATGTTCATACCGGTTTGCCAGCAGGCAAACTGAGTTTTAAAGAAGGTAAAGTAATGGCCAGTGCCGATGAAATTTATATTACCATTAAAGGCAAAGGCGGTCATGCCGCATCGCCACAGGTAGCAGCGGATACAATCTTAATAGCATCTCACCTGATTGTGGCATTGCAACAGGTCATCAGCCGCAACAGAAATCCTTTTGATGCTTCTGTATTATCCATTACATCTTTCCAGGGCGGACATACCACCAATGTTACCCCCGGTGAAGTAAAACTGATGGGTACTTTCCGCGCGATGGATGAAACATGGCGGTTTAAAGCGCATGATATCATCCGCAAATTATCAACAGAACTGGTGCATAGCATGGGTGCAGAAATTGATTTGCATATTGATGTTGGCTATCCTTCTGTTTATAATAATGAGGCACTCAACATTACAGCAAAAAACCTCGCCAAAAAATTTATGGGCGATGAAAACGTAGAAACTACTGAATTACGGATGGGCGCCGAAGATTTTGGTTACTACACCCAGGTTATACCTGGCTGCTTTTACCGGCTGGGTGTAATGAATGAAGCAATGGGCATTACTTCAGGCGTGCATACTTCCACCTTCAACATTGATGAAAATGCTATTGAAACCGGGATGGGTATGATGGCATGGCTGGGCGCGATGGCGGAACTTTAATTTTACTTTATTGAAAGCGTTTAAGTAAATTCGGATACCATTTGCTATTCCAATACCAAAACGCTTTTATGAGATCTACCATCACCAGGCTTATTATACTGGCACTGTTCAATTTTTATTTTATTATAAGTTTTGCCCAACAGGCAGACGATAAATATAACCGCGCAGAAATTTTAATTCCTATGCGGGATGGCGTTAAACTTAATACGGTCATCTTTACTCCAAAAGATCAATCCGGTCCGCTGCCATTCTTATTATCAAGAACACCCTACGGCGTAAGCGATAATTCCAGTCCTGAAAAAACCGGGTACGTAAAAGACATGGCTGAAGAAGGATATATTTTTGTTTACCAGGATATACGTGGCCGTTATAAAAGTGAAGGTAAATTTGAAATGCAGCGTTTTAACCGGGACAAAAAAGATCCAATGGCTATCGACGAAAGTACTGACACCTATGACACATTTGAATGGCTGCTGGCTAATTTTAAAAACAACAACGGCAAAGCGGGCATGTATGGTATTTCTTACGACGGCTGGACAACAGTAATGGGCGCTATGGATCCACACCCCGCCCTGGTGGCTGTTTCTGAACAGGCTACTCCTGCCGATATGTTTTTAGGCGATGACTTCCACCACAACGGGGCATTCCGTTTAAGCTATGGTTTTGAATACGCATTCATGGAAGAAGCATCTAAAACAGATTCGTTGTTTCCATTCGGAACTTATGATACGTACGACTGGTACCTGAAACTTGGTCCTTTATCAAATGTCAACAAAAAATATTTTCATAATAAAATACCATCCTGGAACGACTATGCAGCGCATCCTAATTACGATCAGTTCTGGCAAAAGCAGGGGCTGGGGACAAGACTTGACTCTCCCCGGGTTCATATCATGAACGTAGCCGGCTGGTGGGACCAGGAAGATTTTTATGGTCCCCAGAAAACCTATGAGATACTGGAGAAAAAAGATGCCAACCATAAAAATAACATGGTGATTGGCCCATGGAACCACGGCGGCTGGGCTGGCGGGCGCGGTAATAAACTCGGAAATATAAATTTTGACACATCTACTGGTACCGATTTTAGAAAAGATATACAGGCAAAATGGTTTGCTTATTATTTAAAAGGAAAAGGCGACGGTAATTTTGCAGAAGCTATCACTTTTCAAACAGGATCCAATCAATGGAAAACATATGATACATGGCCACCTGCAACCGCTGTAAAAAAGAATTTGTATTTAAACACTAATGGGAAACTATCATTTTCTATTCCTGCCGCCACTGATGCAAAACCATTTGACAGTTATGTATCTGATCCTGCCCATCCGGTTCCTTACCGTACCAGGCCTATTGAAGAAACCTACGGACCAGGCTCAAGATGGTATACCTGGCTGCTGGAAGATCAACGCTTTGTTCATAACCGCCCCGATGTATTAAGCTGGGAAACGGATACATTGCAAAACGATATTACGGTAACAGGCAACCTGCTGGCAAAATTATTTGCAGCTACTACCGGCAGTGATGCAGACTGGGTTGTAAAACTAATTGATGTATATCCTGCTGAATACACCAAAGAAATAAAAATGGGCGGTTACCAGCTGATGGTTGCCAATGATGTTTTCCGTGGCCGGTTCAGAAATAGTTTTGAGTATCCCCAGCCGGTTACACCTAATAAAGTGGAAAAATATAATATTGATTTGCATAGCATCAATCATGTATTCAAAAAGGGACATAAAATAATGGTGCAGATTCAAAGCACCTGGTTTCCCATCATTGATCGCAACCCGCAGAAATATGTACCCAATATTTTTGAAGCAACGGAAACTGATTTTATCAAAGCAACACAAAGTATTTACCGCTCAACGCAGTTTCCATCGCATATAGAGTTATCGGTAGTGGAATAATAATTTAAGGCTGTTTTACAGCATTCAATCTTTGCAGGTTATCACCTTTCAATGTCAGGTTGGATGCTTTATCTGCGTCAATCATTAGTTTATCAATAGCAGCACCATTATCAGTAAACACTGATTCAGCCATCACAAGCTGCAGATTAGCAATACGCGTACGCTCCGTAAGCTCTATGCCGGATGAGCGGGCAGCATGTATAGTGAGATCTTTAAAATAGACCTGGCTTCGTTCGGCTCCATTGTCTTCTAATTTTAAACTGGACGAATTAACAATAGAGAAATTCCAGGATGCTGCTCTCACGCTGTCTTTACTTCCTTTTAATGATATGTTTGAATTATTTGCTGTAATGGTTGCCCCGTTTGGAACATATAAATTTACTGTCTGGTAGCTGCGCATATCGTCATGGGATCCGTTGGGCCTTGTAATAATTGAGTCGCCATGAATAACAAGTGAATCTCCGTTAACTGTATAATGAAAATGACTTTCCCCATCCTTTTCTATTTCAAGCTTTAAACTATCTGAAGCTATTATATTGAAATTCTCAAGTCCGTATACGGCTATTTTTTGAATATTCTTTAAAGTTTCTCTTGTAAATCTGTCTTCCTGAACAGTTTTCATTGATACATAATGGCCGCTTTTGTATTTGGCATATAATGTCAGGTTGATAGCCGTCAGCACGACAAGTGGTGCCAGGAAAGTTGCCAGAATTATTTTATTACTTGTTCTCATAAAATGTAAGTATATCAGTTTGAGAAATGCTGTTTTTTATATTTATCGAAGCGGGGTTTTAATTCATCCAGTTCCAGCCCCAGCAGGTACATGTTGCGGAATATATTGGGAAGATCTTTTTCACTGAATGCTTCCTTACGGTACTGCAAAGCATTTTTGTATGCAGTGGCTCCTACAAAATAGCCGATGCCACGCTGGTTATAAATAATTTCCTGCTGCTGTAAAAAATCAAACGTACGCATTACTGTATTCGGGTTTACCTCCAGTTGCACGGCCAGTTCCCTTACAGAAGGAATGCGTTCATCCGTCTTCCATTCTTTAAGCAATATTTTCTCGCACACATAATCGGCAATCTGCAAGTATATAGCTTGTGATTCTTTGAATTGCATAATAGTAAGTTTTAGCGCCTTAAATTTCTTTTTCTTTCAGCCGGAAATAAGCAGCCAGCCAAAACAGTGGAGCAAATGCGAACTTCAGTAAAAACAACAGTATTGTATTTATCCATCCCGGTAGTGATACCAGCTTGTCCGTTGCCGCATCACTGTAAATCATAATCCCATCACCAGATGGCGTATCCTTTACAGTATATGCCTGGTAACTGTTCATGCCATTGTGGTAACTGCCTGGTGGCAAAATGGGAATAATAAGCTTTCCAACAATAAAAGTGATAAGCAAACCAATCAGTAATGAAGCGATGACCGTTTTTATAAAACTAAATTTGGCAAAATAAATGGATCCCAATATGAATACAGACTGCACTACAAAATATGTCATCAGTAAATAAATGAGATCATTGTCTGATCTTGAATGTTCGGGTAAATAAAAAACATTCACTATTTTTTGTGGTTCAAATATATCTGTGGGTAAATGATGTTTTGCCCAGTAGCTGTACCCAATAGCATTTGCCGTTTTTAATACCAGTACATCAACAATATAAAATATGGCGGTATAACAGGCAAAAAATAGAATCACCGCATAAAAAAGTGAACAGCACAATTTTTCCAGGTGAGAAGCGGGTACTACCAGATAATTAAGTCCTCTTGTTTTTGAACCGAGATCCGCAAATAAAATACTTGCATACAAACAACCCACAACGAAAAGTCCAAAATAATAAGTGGTGCTTTGCATGGTAGTTCCAATTCCACGGTGACCGTCAACAGCCAGTATTACAATAAACCAAAACAATAAAAGCCCTGCTATTGCAATAAGAGACAGTGTATATTTTTTCCTGTTTTCCGACCAGTGTTTACCTACCAGTAACCACCAGCGCCCGGCATCAAATAATTGATTCATAATGTTAGTTTAATCTTTAAAAACAGATGTAACTGCGGCACCATTTAACACAATGGCTTTGTACAGTAATTCCAGATCAAGTTTACTTTCTTCCCCTTCTGTATTGGTGGTAATAATAGCAGCACCGCGCAATGACGATTCGCTGTATAATGCATTTTTTACTTCTTCGCTGTCAAAAGAAATCTGAAAAGAAAGTTTACGGCTGATGGCGCCAATGGTTTGATCGAAAAGTATTTTTCCTTCATCGATAATAGTTACCCTATCAATCAGGTTTTCCAAATCTTTTACCTGGTGCGTACTTATGACAATGCATTTATTTTCATCCAGCGCCCCGGCCATTACTTTTCTGAACTGGCTCTTGCTCATAATATCAAGGCCATTGGTAGGTTCATCCATCAGCAGCATAGAAGCATTGCTGGCAAGACCAAAACTTATCAATACTTTTTTCTTTTGCCCGTAACTCATATTTTGCAAGGTGCTGCCAGCCGGAACTTCAAACTCCGCAATGTATTTTTCAAACTGCGCCTTATTAAACTTTGGATAAAATGGGGCATGGTGCTGAACCAGGTGCCAGAGCGGAACATCAGGAAGGTAAAATTCCTCCGGCACCATAAATATTTCCTGTAAGAATGACGGCTCGCGCTTCCCCGGTGTAAAACCCAGCACTTCTATTTTCCCTTTGTCAGGAAATAAAAGACCGGCAATATTCCGCAACAGGGTTGATTTGCCTGTTCCATTCTTGCCCAGTAACCCGTAAATATGTCCTGGTTGTAACTGCAGGCTTAAACCCGTAAAAACCGGTTTCTTACGGTATGCAAAATGCAGGTTTTGAATAGCTATCATATTAGTGATTTAGTGTACTATTTAAATAGTACACTTCAAAAGTAAGAAAGAGTTTTGAATTTTAAAATTTATTTTTCCGGAATTTATAGAACACAGATTCTTATGGAGGGGAGCATCGTACTAATCTGCATTCTACCGCTTCTCCCGAAAATTATTACCTGTTACTGGTGGAGGAAGTGGTACAAATCCAGTTTCATCTTTGATAGTGCCCAATTTTTGATCCTGCCAGTTTTGTTTGGCCCTGTCAATAATATCATGGTTACTGGCTACAAAATTCCAGTAGATAAACCGCTCTTCCGGGAACGGGTCTCCACCAAAAATATAAATAATGCTGTTGGCCGCTATTGTGAATTCACATAGCGAACTCTCTTTGGCAACAAGAATTTGCTTTGGCCCATACACATTGCCGTCCCTCTCAATACTTCCCTGTAGGATATATAAGCCCGATTCGCCGTAAAGTGCGTGGCCAATGTTCAGCGCTTGCCGGCTATTACTTTTTATTTCCAGCATAAATAATTTGCTATAAACAGGTACCGGTGATTTTTTTCCAAACGCCTCTCCTGCCACCAGTTTGTATTGTGTATCGCCTTCTGTCCAGGCAGGAATCTGTTCTTTATCAATATGAAAAAACTCAGGCTCCATTTGTTCCAGTTCTTTTGGCAATGCTACCCAAATCTGCAGGCCATGCATGCGTTTTTCTGAGTGCCGCAGGTATTCAGGCGTTCTTTCTGAATGAACAATGCCCTTACCGGCTGTCATCCAGTTTACGGCACCCGGTTTTATTTCAACCACGTTGTTTAATGTATCCCTGTGCAGGATACTGCCTTCAAAAAGAAAGGTAAGTGTTGACAGGCCAATATGCGGATGTGGTCCCACATCAAAATTTTCATGATCACTCAGTGTTACCGGTCCCATATGATCGATAAAAATAAATGGCCCTACCATTCTTTTTTGACGGAAGGGTAACAGCCGGCCAACCATAAATTTTCCAATATCAGCAGCGCGTTCTTCTATTATCAGTTGAATATTTGACATAAGATTAATTATTGATCAAAAAATGAAAAAAACAAATATTGCAGAATTTACGCTTTAGTACAATTTCCTATTTTTCACTAGTTCTGTAAATTCTCATTTGCAGGCAGGAAGGTGCCGGAACACTGATCTGCCATCCTGTTGTTTTCAACAAACCAGTTTTTAGATTTCTTTTAAACACAACAATATTATTCGTTCCCTGGTTGGCAACTAAAATAAAATTACCTGTTGGGTCAATCGTAAAATTTCTTGGCACTTCTCCCAATGTTGATTCATGCCCAATTAATTTTATCCAGCCATTTTCACCAATTGAAAAGATTGAAATGGTATTTTCCACGCGGTTGGATGCATATAAAAAAAATCCATCAGGCGAAATATGAATGTCTGCGCTGCTGTACTCATCAACCTTTTTTGAATTGGAGTTTATATCCTGTACCTTGATTAGCTTCCCATTGTTATAAGAATACACTACAACCATACCGCTCATCTCTTCAATACAATAAGCAAATTTTTTGTTTGGATGAAAGATCATGTGCCTGGGTCCGCTGCCGGGAAGGGTATTAACGGTTAAACTATCTACAGCCATTAATGGTGCTGCATTGCCAGGATCAAATTTAAATGCCCTTATTTTATCTGAACCCAGATCGGGCAAATACAAATAATCATACCGTGGCGAAAAAATAGTTGAATGGATATGCGGCTTCTCCTGCCGGTTTTTGTTGATGCCGCTACCCTCAAATTGTATTGACTGCAATGCAGGATGTAAACTACCATCCTTGCCTGTTGAAAATACAACAACATTACCTTCAGTATAGTTGCCGGCAACAACAAACTTATTTGTATAATCAACAGCAAGATAAACAGGATTAGCACCGGTACTTGACTGTTTATTTATAAAATTAATCTTGCCCGTTATACTGTCAATTGCAAACGAGCTAATACTGCCTGCAACAAGTGTTTTTGTATCGGTGCAGGCATACAAGTACTTCCCATTGGGTGAGATGGTAAGAAAAGAAGGATTCGTGATATTTTCTCCCGTACTGATTTGTGTAAGTTCACCTGTCAGCGCATTCATTTTATACACATAAATACCTTTGGCAGGTTTGCTGTCTGTGTAACTACCGATGAATAAATATGTTGTGTTGGTTTGACCGTTGGCGGGTTCAAAACCGGCAACCAGCAAAAATATGAATGATATATATTTCATCAGGTATAATAAGGGGTAAAAAATAAAAAACCGACCTGTCTGTCCTTTTTAAGGTACAGGGATTCCCTGAGATGATACAGCCTTCCATTGCCCGTTTTTTTTAATCCATACATCATAAAATCTCATTTTGCGGTTTTCAAAAGGCACATCATTTATTCTGCCTTTGGTTACCGTTAAGAATGCTATTACTGCGGTATTATCATATAACTGAACATGTATATCATCCAGGTAAAGCGAATCAACTATATGGTTATCTTTTAACCGCTGGCTTATATTCCTGTACATGCCGTCAAGCTCCTGTTGTTTGTTTGATATACTTCCGGGCCCAACAGACATAAATGTTCCATCCATCATTTTAGAAATTGTTGCAGTATCAAGTTTAAATTCTGCTATTAACCAATCGTATTCTAACTTTTTAATTGTTTCTGCATCATTGGTTGAAGCGGCAACCGGCAAAAAGCTTTTGCTGTGAGATTTGCAGGAAAGCAGCGAAACCAGGGAAAAAAAGATTACAGTGAAAAGGACATTTATGATTATTTTATTTTTGAGCTTGTCTGCCATTATCCGGATGTATTTTTATAACAAATAAGTTTAAATTCTATTAAAAATATCTTTTGAAAGCTGGCAATCAATCTGGTCCGGTTCTTCCGCCCGGCAACTAATTTATGCCATTAAATTCAATCGCATTTCAGTTCGTTCGGGTGTATCTTTAATTCAAACCCCATCTATCTATATTTTCGTACTTTGCACGCCATTCTTAATAGCCTATGCAAAAGAAACTAAGACGGGAACAGGCGCTCGAATATCATTCCAAGGGAAGACCCGGAAAGATTGAAGTGGTGCCTACCAAAGAAGCAAAAACCCAGCGTGATCTGTCACTCGCTTATTCTCCCGGCGTGGCAGAACCCTGTAAAGAAATTTACGCACTTCCGGAAAATGTTTATAAATACACCGCCAAAGGAAACCTGGTAGCAGTTATCACTAATGGTACCGCTGTACTTGGTTTGGGCGATATTGGTCCCGAAGCCAGTAAACCGGTAATGGAGGGCAAGGGTGTATTATTTAAAATCTTTGCCGATATTGACGTTTTTGATATTGAAATCAATGAAAAAGACCCAGAGAAATTTGTACAGATTGTAAAATCGCTGGAGCCCACTTTTGGCGGCATTAATTTAGAAGACATCAAAGCACCAGAATGCTTTTATATAGAACAACAACTTCGCAGCCAGCTGAAGATTCCGGTAATGCACGATGACCAGCATGGTACGGCCATCATCAGCAGTGCTGCATTACTGAATGCACTGGAATTACAAAAGAAAAAAATAGACAAAGTAAAATTTGTGGTCAATGGCGCCGGTGCGGCTGCTATGGCATGCATAAAATTATACCTGGCGCTCGGCGCAAAACACGAAAACTTTACACTCTTTGACATAGCCGGCGTAATACATGATCAGCGTGCCGACCTGGGTGAAGATCGCAAACTGCTGGCCGTAAAAAGTGCCGACATAACATTATTATCTGCTATGAAAGACGCAGATGTTTTTCTTGGATTGAGCGTAGGCAATGTAGTTACACCCGAGATGGTTAAAAGCATGGCAAAAAGACCCATCGTTTTTGCCATGGCCAATCCTGATCCGGAAATTTCTTATGAAGCGGCTATAGCTACACGTGATGACCTGATTATGGCTACCGGCAGAAGTGATTACCCCAACCAGGTAAACAATGTACTGGGCTTTCCCTATATTTTTCGCGGTGCCCTGGATGTACGCGCTACCCAAATTAATGAAGCCATGAAACTGGCTGCTGTAAATGCCCTTGCAGAACTTGCTAAAACACCGGTGCCGGATATTGTAAACATGGCCTACAATGAAAAAACCATTTCTTTCGGGCCAACTTATATTATTCCAAAACCGCTTGATCCGCGGTTACTCGCTACCGTTGCACCCGCTGTGGCTAAAGCAGCCATAGAAAGTGGCGTAGCGCAAACCGTTATTACCAACTGGGATTCTTATAGTATCAGCCTGAATAAAAGGCTGGGACTGGATAACCAGCTCATCCGCATCATTGGTAATAAAGCCAGGCGTGATCCCAAACGCATTGTATTTGCAGAAGCAGACAACCTGAAAATTTTAAAAACAGCACAGATTTGTTTCGATGAAGGAATTGCCTTTCCTATTTTACTGGGCAACGAGAAAAAAATACGTTCCATAGCAGAAGCCAACAGCATCGATTTGGAAGATATGCCCATTATAGATCCGCAATTGGATGAATATGATGAAAAGCGCAAAGAATATGGTGATTTGTTTTTTCACAAAAGACAACGCAAGGGCCTCAATTTATATGAAGGCATTAAGATGATGAAAAACCGCAGCTATTTTGGTTGCATGATGGTAGAAACCGGCGAAGCCGATGCCATGATATCTGGCCTTACAAAAAACTATGCCGATACCATACGCCCTGCATTGCAGACAATTGGTACGGAGGATGGCGTGCAAAAAATTGCAGGCATGTATTTACTGCTTACCAAACGCGGACCGCTTTTTATGGCTGATACTACGGTTAACTTTAATCCCACTGCTGAAGAGCTGGCCGATATTACGCTGATGGTAGCAAAAGAAGTGCGTAATTTTAATCTTATACCAAAAGTAGCCATGCTGAGTTATTCAAATTTCGGCAGCAGCAATTCTGCAGAAGCAAGGCTGGTAGCGGAAGCAAGAAAAATAGTAAAACAAAGAAATCCGTCATTGCTGGTAGATGGTGAAATGCAGGCCAGCGTAGCTTTTAATAAAGAAATCCTCAGGGATAATTATCCTTTCAGTGAGCTGGTGGACCAGGATGTAAACACACTGATATTTCCCAATCTTGCTGCAGGAAACGTGGCCTATAACTTGTTGAAAGAAGTAGGCGGAGCCGACGCCATTGGCCCTATATTGCTGGGTTTAAAAAAACCAGTCCATGTGTTGCAGTTAGGAAGCTCTGTACGCAGTATTTATAACATGGCGCTGGTAGCGGTTATTGATGCGCAGATAAAATCAAAAACGCCATCAGCAGAGCAATCATACTTTTTAACAAAAGAAAAAACAAGCTGGTGGAAGGGCTTTAAGAAAGTGAGTAAAGACATGTAAAATGAAGAATAGGTATTAATTTAGAGATAAGGAAGAAGGCCCTGGATTTAAGACAGGCCGGGAGATGGGGAGAAGCAGACGAAGCGGGAATTATAGACTTTATTTTTGATAAACGAACCAATATAGACAATGACAGTAAAATAACAATTGAATAAAGGTTGTTACTGCTTGTTGACTGAAAAAAATTATGACCATTTTTACCGACCTGGGCCGTTACCTTCTAATGCTGAAAGGCATGTTTTCCAAACCGGAAAATATGCGGGTATACTGGAAAGAATTTATGCATCAATGTTCCGAAATAGGCATCGGGTCATTAGGTATTGTGGTCATCATTTCCTTTTTTATGGGTGCCGTGTCAGCCGTGCAGACAGCTTACCAGTTAGTAAGCCCTATCATCCCCAAAGCCAGCATTGCACAAATTGTAAGAGACACCGTAATTCTGGAATTCGCTCCCACCCTCGTTTGCATTGTACTGGCCGGTGTGGTAGGCAGTAAAATAGCCAGTGAGCTGGGCAATATGCGTGTAAGCGAACAGATTGATGCATTGGAAATAATGGGCATCAACACAAAAGCTTACCTGATTATGCCAAGAATTGTTGCGGCATTATTAGTGATACCGATGCTGGTGGTTTTATCTGCAGCGCTCGGTATATGGGGCGGCAGAATAGCAGGACTCGGCTCCGGTATATTATCGCCTTTTGATTTTGATAAAGGGCTCAAGCAGAATTTTGTGCCTTTTAACCTATGGTTTGCACTTATAAAAGCCTATACGTTCGCTTTTATTATTTCCAGTATACCTGCCTATTTTGGTTACAATGTAAAAGGCGGCGCACTTGAAATCGGGAGATCAAGTACAAGGGCTGTAGTAGTAAGTTGTATTATGATACTTTTTGCAGATTATATACTTGCCCAGTTGTTGTTAAATAATTAATTCATAGGGTAGACATCATGATTGAATTCAAAAACATAAGAAAAAGTTTTGGCGATAAAGTAGTGCTGAACGATGTAAGCGCAGTGCTGGAGGCTGGCAAATGCAACCTGATAATTGGCACCAGCGGTAGTGGCAAAACAGTATTAATGAAATGCCTGGTTGGTTTATTTGAACCGGACCAGGGTGAAATAATTTACGACAATGTAAATTTTTCTGAGATGGATGAAGAGAAACGCAAGGAATTACGGCAGCAGATTGGCATGCTGTTCCAGGGTTCTGCGTTGTTTGACAGTCTTACCGTGGAAAAGAACATTATGTTTCCGCTGAACATGTTTACTAAATGGAGTTACAATGAAAAAAAGAAAAGAGTAAACGAAGTACTTGAAAGAGTAAACCTTAAAGATGCCAATAAAAAATTCCCGGCAGAAATAAGTGGCGGCATGAAGAAAAGGGTAGGTATTGCCAGGGCCATTGTTTTAAATCCCAAATACCTTTTTTGCGATGAACCCAACTCCGGTCTTGATCCGCAAACATCTATGGTCATTGATAAACTTATCCAGGAGATAACAGTTGAATACAAAATTACAACAGTGGTTAATACCCATGATATGAACAGCGTAATGGAAACAGGCGATCATATCATTTACATGTATGAGGGCCTGAAAGAATGGGAAGGCACAAACCAGGATATTATCTTCAGTAAAAATGAGAAGCTGAACTCCTTCATTTTTGCATCTAATTTTTTACAGGATGCCAAAGACATGCGCATGCTGGAAGCAAAAGGAAAGATTGACAATAACCGGAATATGGATGAGTTGCTGAAGTAGATTTATCAGATTACTGGTACTGCAGTAATTATAATTTTATTCAATCTGCGAATCTGCGGCAATATTTGGTACAGGTGGGCGATAAGAAAGTAATACCAGTCATCCCACCAACCTACCCCTTGATATTATATCCCCTATCAATCCATCTACAGCAAAAAACAATGAAAGACTTGCAGTAAAAATGCTTTTTAAACACAGCCATTTGCCAATCAGCTGGTAAGTGTATGGCAGTGCATCAATGGCAAAATAACCAAACAGGAATACCAGGCCGATAATAAGGGCAGCTTCAGTTTGGCCCTATCCAACAGTGCCAAATGGATCGTAGATACCGTAAAAATGGTGAGACTGAACACGACCCAAAGGCGGACCGGCAAAGCTATTAAGGCAATTGCACCCGGGGATATGGAACAGCCCCGTCATCCCGCTGCGTATTCTTATTTGTCCATGAATTCTCTTCCAGGCGCATCAAAACGATACTGGTTTTAAAAATGGACAATAAAAAAAATTACGGCAATTGTAATAATCTACACTAATAAACGTCTTATCATTGGCTGCACGCAGCTTAATTCAGCGGCAGCACCGGAAACATAGTTTTTACTTTTCAAATTTACCTGCATGCCACTTCTGGAAGTCCGCCATCTTAAGAAATATTATGCCACCCAGAAAGCCGTAGATGATATCAGTTTCTCTATAGAACCCGGAACGATATTCGGATTGCTGGGACCCAACGGAGCCGGCAAAACTACCCTGCTGCGTATGATTACCGGCATTTTTTTCCCGGATGAAGGAGAAATCTTATTTGATGGAAAAAAATTCAGGCCTGAGGAGGATGCAGTGCGTATTGGCTACATGCCCGAAGAAAGGGGGCTCTACAAAAAAATGAAGATAGGCGAGCAAGCCATGTACCTGGCCCAGTTAAAAGGGCTGAAAAGACGCGATGCGTATAAAAAAATAAAAACCTGGTTCAACAAGTTTGAAATGCAGACCTGGTGGAACAAAAAGATAGAAGATCTGAGTAAAGGAATGAGTCAGAAATTGCAGTTTGTTATAACTGTATTGCATGAGCCTAAACTTATCATTCTTGACGAACCATTCAGCGGCCTTGATCCGGTAAACAGTAACCTCATAAAAGAAGAAATATATAAACTGGCGCAAAGCGGTTGCAGCATCATTTTCAGTACACACCGCATGGAACAGGCTGAAGAAATGTGTGACCAGATAATCCTTGTAAACAAAGGTTGCAAAATTTTAGATGGCACTGTAAACGATGTAAAGCAAAAGTTTAAAGAAAATCTCTTTCATATCGGGCTTGATAAATTACCCCCTGTATTAATGAGTAATGCATTTGACATAAAAAATACAGAAAACAGTCATGGCCTTATTGTTAAAATAAAAGATGGATATGGCACCAATGACGTATTGCAGCATTTTATACAACAGCAGGCTGGTATAAAAGAGTTTCATGAGATATTGCCTTCACTCAATGATATTTTTATAAAATTAGTAGAAGGCACAGCAGTTTCAAGACAGTTTCAGACAGTAGCATAAAAAGTATTACCCAAAATCCAAATATTACATGAATAAAATCTGGCTTATCATAAAGCGGGAGTACCTCACCAGGGTAAGAAACAGGACATTCATTCTCTCTACATTCCTGACACCGATATTCTTTGCAGCCTTAATCGGCATTATTGTTTTTATTACCATTAAAAATACAGATAAAGAAAAAGTTGCCATCATTGATAACTCGGGTGTATTCAAAAAAGAAATAGACAGTATAAAATCAATACAACTGGTACTTAACCCGGTAGCAGATACCAATACCTATGAAAAAAATGGGTACTCTGCTATTTTATATGCACCCCATTCCGGTATAAATAATACTGATAAATGGAGATTGTATTCCAGGAAAAGTTTTGCGGTAACTGCAGTAAGTAATATTGAAGAAAAAATAAGAAAGGGACTGGAGAACAATATGCTGATGGAAAAATACCAGGTCAATACCAGCAATATCGATTCTGTAAGAGAGGCTTCAAGAAGAATAGAATTAGAAGAAAAGAGAATCGGCGCAGGTGCGCATTCGCAGGATGGCAACTCACTTGTGGCATATGGCGTTGGATACGGTGCGGGTTTTCTTATCTACATAACATTGTTTATTTACGGCGCCATGGTAATGCGTGGTGTAATGGAAGAAAAAACAAACCGCATTGCAGAAGTGATTATATCTTCTGTAAAACCATTTGAGCTGATGATGGGAAAAATTATAGGGATAGGCGCAGTAGGGTTAACCCAGTTCCTGATGTGGATCATATTAATCACCGCTTTTTCAAGTATAATAGGTGCCCTGATACCGCATGATCTTTTAATACAGGTAAATGAAGCCAATAAAAGCATACCCGGCGGACAAATGAATATGCAGGGCAATGAGGCAATGATTGGTCTTGCCAAAGGGCTTAATGAATTGTCTTCCGTTAACTGGCTTTTGGTAGTAGGCTGTTTTATATTTTATTTTTTATTTGGATATTTATTTTATGCGGCCCTGTTTGCTGCTGTGGGCAGTTCTGTAAATGAAGATCCGCAGGATGCACAAAGCCTGATGTTTCCTATTACCATGCCCATTATACTGGCCATCGTAATTATGATAAATGCAATTACCCACCCGGATAGCGCACTGGCTACCTGGAGCAGTATAATTCCTTTCTTTTCGCCTATCGTAATGATGGCAAGAATTCCATTTGGTGTGCCGGGCACAGTACCCTACTGGCAACTGGGCTTAAGCATGATATTGCTGGTACTTGGTTTTTTAGCTACCACCTGGATAAGTGCCAAAATTTACAGAACCGGTATTCTTTTATATGGTAAAAAAGCTACCTGGAAAGAAATGTGGAAATGGGCATTTAGAAATAGCTAAGAAATCAGAAATTGTTTTTTGTCATCAGCACCAGTTCTCTGATGAAACCTTCTTGCGACGCTCCTTTCAACTGTATATCATTGTGGATCGCCCGGATAAATTATTACAGGCATTCATTTTAAAAACCAATTGTTCAACACTGCGGGTTGTATTCATATTTCATTTATCCCGAGATTACACCCGGTCTATTTATGTATGGTCCTTCGGAGCATTTTTCTCAGGTGAAATGACTACAACCCCTCTATTTTTAACCCTGGCTATTCACCCTTTCAGGCCTATGTATAAATATCTTTATTTACCCGGGGTTTCACCCCGGGCTATTTACATTTCACCCTTCGGGGCTTTTTCGATGTAACTTGCGCATCCAGACATCAGACATCAGA
Source organism: Chitinophagaceae bacterium (assembly GCA_039915085.1). Classification (GTDB taxonomy): domain Bacteria; phylum Bacteroidota; class Bacteroidia; order Chitinophagales; family Chitinophagaceae; genus JACMLD01. The sequence goes on along the minus strand of JBDSOC010000158.1, from coordinate 89 downwards.
CATCAGACATCAGACATCAGACATCAGACATCAGACATCAGACATCAGACATCAGACATCAGACATCAGACATCAGACATCAGACATCA
>JBDSOC010000147.1:0-15941 GCA_039915085.1 Chitinophagaceae bacterium | reverse complement strand
AAAATGTCAAAGACCGACGCTGCACTTTTATACCTGGTACTTGGATATAAACACATTCTGCCCTTAGGCTTTGATCATATTCTTTTTGTATTGAGCCTGTTTCTTCTCAGCCCCAAATTAAAACCGGTTTTGTGGCAGGCTACTGCATTTACTGTTGCTCATTCTATTACACTGGGGCTTGCCATGTATAAGATTATTAAAGTTCCATCCGCTATTATAGAGCCATTGATTGCTTTATCAATCATGTATGTGGCACTGGAAAATATTTTTTCTCCGCGACTTAAACCCAGCCGGATCGGTATTGTATTTCTGTTTGGACTGGTACATGGGCTGGGATTTGCAGGCGCGTTGGGAGAGCTGGGTTTACCACAAAACGCTTACCTGCTTTCTTTGGTGATGTTTAATGTGGGGGTGGAACTGGGGCAATTAACGGTTATTCTCCTGGCCTTTTTTTTACTGGCCAAATGGTTTGGCAATAAGCCTTATTACCGGAACAAAATAGTAATTCCATTGTCTGCGCTTATTGCATTAATAGCTGCATACTGGACAATACAAAGAGTGTTCTTTTGAAAATTACAACCTGTACTGCATTTATTATCAAGGATAGTTGAATACCCAGTATGTAAGTCTGGTGTCTTATTTAGAATAACAATTGAATGATAGTGTAACCGCAGATTACTTAAACTGCTAATTTGGATACAATGCAGCAACCAAGGGCTAACGGCTAATAACCGTTTCCAAATCTACTACCATAGCAGGACTGAGATCATATTTATTTTTATAAGCCGCTTTAAAGAATTCTTTTGCATTGTATCCTTTGCCAATACCCTGCATTAGCTTACCCATCCAGTATAATTCAAGACCTTCAAGTGGTTTTCCGGATACAGATTGCTCATATACCTGGTATGCTTCTTCCTTTTTATTATCAGTAAACAAACTCCATGCATACCAGGCATTTGTTTGTGCGGTGGAACGATTAAGCAATTCTCTTTTTGCTATGGTAACTGCTTTTGCCGGGTCATGCAGGATACCGGCGTATAATTCTATTACATATTTATTGTACATATTGCCGTAAATGGTATCCGTAGCCAGATCAACAAACCTGCGGGCATAGTTTACTGTTGCTGCACTGTCACCGCGTTGCTGTGCCATTTGGTATAATTTAAATAAAGGATCCGGCAATTTATTCTTTGAGTGTACAAACTCAAATAATTGCTGCGCAAGTGTATCATTTTTATCATGAACCAAAGCAATCCAACCCATGCCTGTAATACTATGAAAATCCGCACTATTTACCTTAATACATTCTTTATACAGGTCATAAGCCTGTTGCAATTTCCCTGCATGTATATATAAATCAGCTGCATTGGCAAGAGCCACATTTTTAAGATAAACAGAAGATTCAGCCTTTGAAGCTGAAGTAAGCATTGATTGAACGGCGCTGTCCATTTGACCGTTCAGGTGATCGAGTTTTGACTTGCGAAAAAAATAACCGTAATCAGCATATGGCTTCAACTGCTTTATATACAATGTTGCATTGGTATACCTGCCGAGTTCAAAATCAACATCAAAAGAAGTGGTTAGTGCTTCATATTTTTTCAGACCAAGTTGTCTTGCTTTTTCCAGGTAATTGCCGGCTTTTGTAAACTGATGTTGCAGGATGGAAATTCCGCATAACGAAATATTGGGTGAAGATTCCCTACCGTTAAAAGCTTCATTTACTTTTTGCATTATGCTGTCGGCCGTTTTTATATCTTGTATGTCACCAAACTGGTGAAAGCGGCTTATAAGTGATGAAGCATATCTTGATTCATTAACCAAACCGGTTGATTGCGGGTCTATCCGGTTTTTCCAGAATACAATTTCATCTTCTGTAGCTTTTACTGATGCAGGAAGATTGTAATGAGCAATAAGGCTGTCGCTAAAAGCCCTGTCAACAATTTTTGCAGGTTCGTTTTTGCAGGAAATAAAAACGACGATACTGGTAATGATTGGGATAAGCCTTTTCACACTATTTATTTAATGTAACATACGTAAAGCGGCCAGTAATAGTTCAACACGAAGCCTATAATTTTAGCTGTTGGCTGCCAGCACATCAGCAATATGCATGGTTTGCAGATTGATATTTTTATGACGTATATAACCATCAATGTGCATAAGGCAGGAAAGATCAGTAGAAATAATATATTGGGCGCCCGTTGCAAGCGCATTGGTCACCTTTTGATCTGCCATAGCGATAGATATGGGTTCAAATTTTACTGCGAAAGTACCGCCAAAGCCGCAGCAGGTCTCCACATCATTCATTTCTACCAGCTCCAGTCCCTTTACATGCTGCAGGAGTTTACGTGGCTCCTGTTTTATTTTGCATTCGCGCAACGCAGCACATGAATCATGATAAGTTGCTTTGCCATTCAATACGGCACCAAAATCTTCTTTCTGTAAAATATTTACCAGAAAATCAGAAAATTCAAAAGTTCTTTTCTGCAAATCTTTTACTTCATTGTGCAATGAAGAATTATCAAATAATTTTGGATAATAATTTCTTACAAAACCAACACAACTGGCGCTGGGAGCAACAATATAATCAGCACCGCTAAAGTCTTTAATAAATTTACCGCAGACCTGTTTTGCATCTTCCCAAAAACCGGCATTAAAAGCAGGCTGACCGCAACAGGTCTGGTTAGTGTTGTATTCAACTGTACAACCTGCTCTTTCCAGCACTTTTACCATATTGAATGCTGTTTGCGGATACAGCTGGTCTACAAAACAGGGTATGAATAATTGAACGTTCAATGTGAAAAGTATGTAGTATTTAGTATTTAGTATTGAGTATTTAGATCTGCAGAAAAAAAGTTGAATGTAAATTCTCATGAATTTCGCAATAATGAAACCAGGCATCCTTACATCAGACATCAAACATAAATCATGGCTAATGAGTTCACTCCCATCTACCGCTAGATTTTCAACTTAAACGACTCTTGGAGCACCATCATTTTTACTGCAGTTATTGCTGCTTCTTCTCCTTTGTGCCCATGTATGCCGCCCGTTCTTTCATCCGCCTGTTCCTGGTTATCCAATGTAAGTACACCAAATATTGTTGGAACAGGTAATTGCAGGTTTAACTGCACAATGCCATCCGTTACCGCTTTGCATACATATTCAAAATGCGGGGTGCCGCCGCGTAATACACATCCCAATGCAATAAATGCATGCGGTTCATGTATTGTTCCATTTGCAGCATCCCAGTAATTTTTAACAGCGAAGGGAATTTCAAACGCTCCCGGCACGGTAATAATTTTCACTTTCTCTACATGTTCTTTTGCCAGTGTCCTGGTACAGCCTTCTTCCAGCTTATCAATTATTGCCGCGTTCCATGCTGTACGTACAATAACAACACAGGCACCCTTTGGTAGAGTGCCTGTATTGGTTTCTAATAATTTACTGTTACTAACTTCAGCCATATTATTGTTTCAACTTATTATGGAATTGTTTTACCAGTTCCAAACGTTGGTAGTTCTTATTGTGTATCATCCAGCCTGCTCAGGTATTTATCAATATCATATTCCCTGTACTGCGGATACTTTTCTTTGATCATTTTATACAATTCAACCGCTTCTTTTGTCTTGCCCATGCTTTCATACAAATAACCTGCGCGGAATAAATATTGAGGGCTGTAAAAATCATCCTTTTCAAAAATAGCACCTGCTTCTTTGTATAATTTAGCAGCTTCATCTTTTTTACCCAGCTCAGAATCCGCATCAGCCAGCAAAGCTTTTGCTCTTGCTTTTACCAAAGGTTCGCCCGTTGAAAAATCTTCCAGGTGTTTGGCGGCATTTTTAAAATCACCCATAGTAAGGTAACAACTGCCTGCATAAAAATTAGCCAGGTTTGCAGCTTTTGTGCCACTGTATTTGCTGATGATTTTTAAAAATCCCGGATTTAGATTATCTCCTTCCAGTGCCATTTTTACAGAATCCTGTCTGAAGTATTCTTCTGCATAACGCATTGCCTCGGATGCCTTTTTCTCATTAGGACCTGATATAAAATAGTTATATCCAAAAATACCTCCCCCAACAATGAGGATTGCAGCAAGTGCAATTAAAATTTGTTTACTGTACAGGTACCAGAAACCGGCTACTTTATCAACGGCATCCCTTTCGTCAGTTACCGGCAAATTATTTTTGTCTGTCATGATATAAGAACTGTATTTAGTTTTTGTTTATCAAATGGAGCAATATGCAACAATAAATATTAATCAACAATAAAAGGATAATTCTGATCTACGTATACATCCTTTAATAACTCGTCATCATTTGGCCAGGGGCTTTCTTCTGCAAATTTTACTGATGCTGTTATAGTATCTTCTATACGTTTGTTGATAGCATCCAAATCAGCCTGTGTAGCAAATTTATTTTTAAGAATGGTGGCCTGCACCTGCACAATGGGATCCCGCTGTTTGTATTCTTCTACTTCTTCTTTTGTCCGGTATTTCTGGGGGTCAGAAATAGAATGACCTTTGTACCTGTACGTTTTAATTTCCAGTAAAGTTGGTCCGCCACCCTCACGTGCTCTTTTAACAGCGCGGGCCATTGCTTCATGTACGGCTTCGCAGCTCATACCGTCTACAGAATCTGCAGGCATTTCAAAAGCATCTGCCAGCTTATAAATATCATGCACATTGGAAGTACGCTCTACTGAGGTACCCATTGCATAATTATTGTTTTCACAAATAAATATAACCGGCAGTTTCCATGTCATGGCGATATTGAATACCTCATTCACCATACCTTGCCTGGCGGCGCCATCACCAAAAAAGGTCAGGCTGACATTATCGGTACCCTTATATTTTTCAGCAAAAGCCAGTCCTGCACCTGTTCCAATTTGTGCCCCTACAATACCATGACCGCCAAAAAAAGCAACATCTTTACCGAAAAAGTGCATACTGCCCCCTTTTCCTTTGGCACAACCGGTAGATTTGCCATATAATTCGGCCATACAGCTATTGGCACTCACCCCTTTAGCAAGCGCCAATCCATGATCCCGGTAACCAGTAATAAAGGGATCCATGGGTTGAGTAGCCGTCATACAGCCAGCAGCAATAGCTTCCTGCCCAATGTAAGCGTGAAAGAATCCGCGGATTTTTCCATCCATTTTATATTTCTCTTCGGCCATCAGCTCAAACTGGCGTATCAGCTGCATTAATTCGTACCAGTACAGGTATGTTTCTTTTGAGAATTTTGTAGCCACGTGTAATTGCAATTTTAAGGTGGCAAAGATAAGGGGGAAAACCTACATTTAAACAGGCAATTTATAGGTCTGAAATTTTGATTTGTAGCGCTTTAAAAGCCTGAACAACTCAGGATTTATGCAGAATAATTGCCCAGCGCCTTACCACACTTTCTAAGAATAAGGCAAGCATGGTATCAGGTAATGAAGTATCATTAACCCTGGAAATTGTAATAAGGTAATTGTATTTACTTACGATTAATCTTACCCACAAATAAAATTGATTAATTACATCTCCTCACATTACGTGTATTCTTTTCTACATCCAAAAACTTATCCCCTTTTAGATACAAAGGCATATTTTTTGGGTTGATATTTCAAACGATTGACCATGCTAATAAACCTGCAAACCAACGCCAAAGAACTTTTTCGCGACGTTAACAACTGTTTGAAAAACGAGGCGGAAATAATTACAGATTTTAAAACCCGCATAATAAATACTGCCAGAGAAATAGATAGCCTGCAGGCTGCCGCTCATATCAGTTACAACCGGATAATTAATAAAATGAATGAAGCTGAATGCATGGCCTTTCTTTCTGATAAGACATTGTTTATGGAAGAAAATTATTGAGAAATTATTGAATTTGTGATGTCTGAAGCCTGATTTGTTTCATGCCCAGGAATTTGCATTTTGTAGTATTTCACTTTTATATAAGAGTAGTATTTATAATGTGCTAATAATATTATTTGCTGGTTTGTTACGATAATACATCTTTTATCAGACATCGGCTCTTCTTCATATATTGCAGTTTAATTTTTTTATTGCTGCAGCTAAACTCGATATCACTATTACATTTTAAAAATTACCCGCAGGCTTCTTTTACGTTTACAGAACGTATTGTTGGTATTTGTGGCAGCAATGGCATAGGTAAAACCAACCTGCTCGATGCTATCCATTATCTTTGTTTTACGAAAAGTTATTTTGGCAAAGCGGATGCGCAGCACGTACTCAATGGCGCTATGGGGTTCCGTATTGCAGGGAAAATAATTCCAGTACAGTCAGGTTCAAATGTTCCGGGTGATGAGGCAGAAGTCATTTGTATTTTACGGGAAACAGGCAGGAAAGAATTTTTACTAAATGGCGAGCAATATGAAAAATTTGCACATCATATTGGGAAGTTTCCCTGCGTTTTTATTGCACCGGATGATGTGCAGATAATTACCGGCAACAGTGAGGAACGCCGCCGGTTTACGGATGTATTGCTTTGCCAGCTTGATGCGTTTTACCTCCAGCATCTGATGAGTTACAATAAAATATTACAGCAACGCAATAATTATTTAAAAACACTGGCAGGTCCAAAAATGGCGGACCACCTGCTACTGGATGTATATGATAGCCAGTTAATCACCCATGGTAATTATGCTTTTGAACAACGCCGGTTATTTCTGCAGAAACTGGTGCCGCTTGTCCAATCTTTTTATGAACGAATAGCAGGCATTAGTGAAGAGGTAAACATTGTGTATGAAAGTGCTTTGCTGCAAAATACTTTTGATGTATTATTAAAACAATGCCGCGAAAAAGATCTCTTGCTGCAACGCACTACCCGGGGAATACACCGCGACGATCTTAATTTTACCTTACAAGGTCAGCCATTTAAATCTATTGCATCGCAGGGGCAGCGTAAAAGTTTATTGTTTGCACTAAAGCTGGCAGAATTTGAAATATTAAAAGAAAACAAAGGTTACCCGCCTTTTCTTTTGCTTGACGATGTATTTGAAAAACTCGATCAGCAACGCATGCATAATTTGCTTACATGGGTTTGTGTACAAAACAGGGGGCAGGTATTTATAACTGATACGCACAAAGAAAGGCTTGACAATGCATTGAAAGATTTGGGAGAGGCTTACCAGGTTATTGAACTGAAAACAAATTCCTGATTTTGATATTTTGCGATGTTTCTGAGGTATGTTATTAAAAAAAAACAAAAAACCCTTCATTCATAAAACCAGTAATTGGAATTTTGTTTTTGTACCTTAGCTTTATTATGAGTGAATATTCCATTGGCGATGCCATGAAAAAATTTCTGCGCGGCAGCAGGCTGAAAGGCGATATACAGGCCCTTCAGATTACAGATATATGGGAGAAACTGATGGGAAAAACCATTGCGAAATATACTGACAGCATAAAAATCTATGGAGATAAATTATACATCAGCACAAAAGTGGCGCCGTTAAAACAGGAACTGATGTTTCAAAAAGAAAATATAATACTGCGCGTAAACGAGGCACTGAAGGAAAATGTAATAAAAGAGGTTATCATTAATTAATATACCCAATTACAATTCCCAATTACGCAAATGGAAATGAATTAAGCGCTATTTCAATCTCACCCTGGGATCAATAACACCATACAGCAGGTCGGCCAATATATTGATAAAGATAAAAAACGCAGAAGATACCAGTACGGATCCCATTACAACTGGAAAATCTAATTTTTCCAAAGCATCTACTGTTGTTTTGCCTATCCCCTTCCAGCCAAAAATATATTCAACAAAAAATGCACCTGCCAGCAGTTCTGCAAACCAGCCGGTAACAGCCGTAATTACCGGGTTAAGTGCATTGCGCAATGCATGTTTCCAGATAACGGTATGCTTGCTTAAGCCTTTTGCGTACGCAGTTCTGATATAGTCCTGGCTTAGCGTGTCCAGCATGGTGCTGCGTGTAAGCTGGCTGATGATAGCCAATGGACGAATACCCAGCGTAATGGCGGGTAAAATTAAATTGATAATGGTAACATGCCTTTCTCCGCTTATTTCATCCAGGTCGAACCAGCTGCCGGCCATATGTAAACCTGTATACTGGCTTAATAAAAATCCAAATACATAAGCAATGATAATACCCATAAAAAAAGATGGTGCGGAAATGCCAATGATACCCGCAAAAATAGATGACGTATCTACCCAGGTACCTTTTTTAACTGCTGCCAATACACCCAGCATTATACCAAACACTACCGCAAATGCCATAGCGGCAATGGCCAGCAACAAAGTGCCAGGCAATGCCTCCATTAATATAGACCATACTTCTTTTTTTGTCTGGTACGAACGACGCAGGTAAGGTGTTTTAATAGTAAGCTTTGTATCGCCGCCTATAAAAATTCCTTTTAATTTCTTTTGCGCTATTCCTTGTTTGGAATACACACTAATGGGAGAAACATCATTCAGGTAAAAAATAAATTGTCTCCATTTGGGTTGATCGAGGTATAGTTCTTTGCGGATATTTTCCTGTGTGGCGGCATCGGCCCGCTGACCCATAACCAGCCTTGAGGGATCGCCAAAACCCTGAAAAAGGAAAAATACCAATACAACCACTCCAGCCATTACCAGCAGGCCATATAAAAATTTTCTTGTGATGTAATGGAGCAAGATAAATTGGGTTTGTTAAATTCGAAATGCAAAATTTTAGATTTAAAATTAAAACCACATTCAGGCCCGGCTTTTAATGCTTTTTTCTGTTTCTAACCTGGCAATGTTTTTTTGACTTTCCACTTTTTATTTTTTACTTATTTCTTTATACGCCTTTTCAAAATTAGCGAAGGCCCATTTATTTTGAATGATCCCATCCTTTAATAAATACAATGTTGGGTTAGCCCGTGCAGCAGTTTTTATAGCTACTGCATCGCACATAAAAGTTGTAGCCGTATCTTTTGTTGCTGCTGTAAACTCATTTATCACTTCTCTTGTATTTGTTACCACATAAAATGAGATGCCTTTGTTTTTTGCATAATCAACTATAAGCCTAAGCTGCTGATTCTCTTTTTTTGTATAATCTGTATTCATCGCATCTTTTACAAACAGAAACAATGCATTGCCTTTTTGATCAAGAATTGCCTGCGTACTGTCTGTTCCGCTTAAACTGGTCAATACAAAATCTTTAATAGCAGGTTGTGCATTGCCTTCACGTATTAACTTATCATACCGTTTTACAAAATGATACAATGAATCGTCAAAATCATCCGGAAATTTATCTGAAGTAAATTCCACCTGCCTGCCTTGTTTGTTATACACGAATGTTATCACCGTACTATCCGGGATTGCGCCTGCCGGCACTTTCATCTGTTGTTGAATGTTCTTCCCAATTTTATAAGGCAGACAATCAATGATGGGCAAATGCTTAAACACATAACCCTGCAGGGCAAAAGAAAATAAAACCGTCAGTACAAGTATCCTGCTGCTCACTTTTGAAGTAAACAGTGGTTGTACCTGGTTGCGGAAAATAAAAATGAAAACAATGAGTGCGGTTAATACCAAATCTTTTGTAAACGACTGCGTGGCCGTAAGCGGAATACAATCTCCAAAACAACCACAGGTTCTTATTTTACCCGATAGAACCGCATACCCGGTAAGAAAAGTAAAAAAGATTATGAGCAACAACAACAACCAGCTGAATAATTTCATACGCCAGCCCAGCAACACCGCCACACCTGCAATGATCTCAAATGCTATCATCAGTATGGAAAAAGACAGGGTAAAATCGTTAAAGAAATTCCATCCCCATACTTCAAAAAATTCCTGCATTTTATAACTAAGTCCCAGCGGATCATTGGCTTTTACCAATCCTGAGAAGATGAATAATATCCCAACTATAATCCTGGCTATATTAAGTGCTGCTTTCATGCTAACAAGATTAAAATGTTTTTATTTTTTCACACACGGATAACAGTTGAAAACTAATTTAATGGCTGATTTTGAAATTCCGGCTGTTGTGATTTGTTTAATATCTGTCACCAGGCGAAATCGAAAAATCACTGGATCTGGAAATCAAAAATTGACATCAGACTCCATGTTTTCCCTCCGCAATCAATATTAAAGCAAAGGCTGCATAATTAATAATATCATAATAATTGGCATCAATACCTTCGCTCATGATGGTTTTTCCATCATTGCCAATAATTTGTTTTATACGCTGCAGCTTTGACAAGATCAGGTCGGTAAAACTTTCCTGGCTCATATCTCGCCATGCTTCACCGTAGTCATGATTTTTATCAAGCATCAGTGCTTTGGCGCGGGCTACCTGACCGTTGTACAGCATCGTCACCTTTTCTACCGGCAGATCCTCGGGCTCATCTTTTTTAAATGCCAGTTGTATATTGCCGATAATGGCATAATTCAATATACCTTTAAATTCAGATGCTATATCATCGCCAATTTTCTGCAAACGGTTTTCCTGTATGGTCCGTATGCGTTTGGCTTTAATAAAAATCTGGTCGACAATTGATATGGTTCTTAGTACACGCCAGGAAGTCCCATAATCATTTGTTTTCTTTATAAAAATATCGCGGCAGCTTTCAATAGCTGCTTCGTACTGCTGGTTGGTGTTACTCATCTGTTCTGAATGAAAATTATTCCTCAACTTTAGCTTCAAAAATAACAATATAAGGCCAATGTTTACACTGAATTGCAAAGGACGTTTATTAATTGCTGAAAAGCCATTGGTAATGGGTATTATCAATATTACACCCGATTCATTTTATGAAGGCAGCCGGATGGATAAAACCAAAATGATTTTGCAAAAAGCAGAACAAATGCTGCTTGACGGTGCCGCCATGCTGGATATTGGCGGACAAAGCACCCGCCCCGGCAGCAATTTAATTGATGAAGAAGAAGAATTGAAAAGAATCATCGGTCCGATTGCTGCACTTCATCATCAACTACCCGACACAGTTATTTCAGTTGATACGTTTTATGCAAAAGTTGCCGTGGAGGCCATTGCAGCCGGCGCTTCTGTTGTTAATGATATCAGTGGCGGAGCAATGGATGCTGCTATGCTGCCAGCTGTTGGTAAATTACATGTTCCGTATATCTGTATGCATATGCGGGGTACACCTCAAACGATGCAGCAATATACCGTGTATGATAATGTAGCCGGCGAGGTGCTGGATTATTTTATTGACAGACTGGATGCCTGTAAAAAAGCAGGTATTCATGATGTAATTATTGACCCCGGATTTGGATTTGCCAAAACCATTGCACAGAATTTTAAACTGCTGAAAGATCTCGGCGTATTAAAAATAGCAGGCAAACCCATACTGGCCGGGCTTTCCCGCAAAGGTACTGTGTACAAAACATTGGGCACAACTGCCGGCGAAGCATTAAACGGCAGCACTGTACTTCACACACTTGCATTGCAAAACGGGGCAAGTATTTTACGTGTGCATGATGTAAAAGAAGCAATGGAAGCCGTTACGCTTTTTTGCGCCTACCGGGATGCTTAAGAAATTACTGATTGTGGAGGTTTGTGTTTTGAGATTTCTCCTGGTGATAAATCCTGAACAAATCGCAAAATACCCCCATCAAAAAATCTGCAATAAAAAAAAGCCTGTTCAATAATGAGCAGGCTTTTCTATTAGTTCAAAAAAAAATATTAATTACCGGGTTTCTTTTTTTGCTGTTCCTGTTGCTCCCTTAATTGTTTTTCCATTTGTTCCCTTACCTGCGGCGGCAACTGTTGTTGTTGCGGAGGTGCAGGCTGCGTATCACTTACATCCACTACTTCAATATCAAAAATCATAGACTCGTTTGGTTTAAATACAGAACCCTGTGGCGGGTTTTTTCCATAAGCCAGCGGACCGGGGATGTACAGTGTACCCTTGCCACCTTTTTTGAATAATGGTAATCCTTCGTCCCAGCCAGGTATAGCACCGCCTGTTCCTACTTTAAAAGTATATGGCTGCGATTTGGGATCCATGGTAGATTGAAACACCTTACCATCAGCCAATGTTTTTCCTTCGTAACGGACTGTAGCAAATTTGCCTGAATCCGCCAGCATACCAGTACCGGGATTTTTTATTTCCACATAAGTACCCCGGCCGGTTTTTGTAGCGGTGATTTTTTTTGAAGCAAGCCATGCAGCCATATCGGCATTGCCTTTAATCAAATCTGTCTCCACTTCTTTTGCCATACGCAATTTTTCTTTTTCTGTTTCAGCTTCCCTGTCTTTGGCAGCCAGTTCCTGGGATGCAAATACATTCAGTACTTTGACTGTAGTAATCAGCTTATCTCCCTTTTTAAAGAAAGGTGGTGCTGCTCCGCCCGGATTTTTCTTCAGCATGGTATCTACCAGCTGTACTATCACGGCGCTGTCTCCATTACGCAACAGGCCAAACACTTCAAGTGGTGAATAAGCATCAGCCGGTACATTGGCTTCAATAGGTACAAAAACCGGTGATTTACCAACAGAAGTTCCCAGCACAGAGTCAGTGCTGCCTATTTTTATGGTGAAGTTGATCTTAAGTATATTTCCTGGCTTAACAAGCGAATCCTTGCTGTCACCGAAGACCTTATACATTATACCACTTTTGGTTTTTTTGAAATCCACATTATTTTTGCATGAAGTAAAGGCCATTGCCGTTACCATCATTACTACTAAAAAATAAACTGATTGTTTTTTCATGATTGATTGTTATTGTAATAAAGATGCGTTTTCCTTAATTGATTGTTTAAATTTCTGAATTGTTTTATCAAGCGACTCACTGCTTTTACCACCCGATGCATTATAGTGACCACCCCCGCTAAAATAAGTACGGGCAAATGTATTGGTGTCGAAATCACCTTTACTGCGGAAACTCCATTTACGTTCTTCATCACGATCAATGACAATGGCAGCCAGCTTTATACCCTGTATGGTAAGCGGATAGTTAACCAGTCCTTCTGTATCACCGGTTTTAATGTCAAATTTCAGCAAATCACTTTTTGATATGGCAATCAGTGCTGTATTGTATTCATACATAACTTCCATGCGGTGAAGCAAGGCCATACCTATAAAGCGCAAACGGTTCTCCAAAAAATTGTCATAAATATTATCATGAACCTGTGTGTGATTGAACCCGGTTTCTTTTAAGTGGGCCACCATTGTATGTACTGACGCAGTTGCTGCCGGAAAACGAAATGATCCGGTATCCCCAATCACACCTGCATACAAACATTCTGCAATGGCCACATTTACTTTATCCCTGTTACCGCTTTCCACAATAAAATCGTATACCATTTCTGAAGTAGAGCTTTTGGCCGTATTGCTGATACCATAAGTAAAAGCTGTTTCTTCCGGTTGCTGGTGGTGATCAATTAAGAATTTCACACATTGCAAACCAGCTATTACCGGGGCCATATTTTTAACGCGGGGCAGGGTATTAAAATCAAGACAAAACAACCACTCTGCTTTTTGCAGCACAGCTTCCGCTTCTGTTTTACGGTAATCAAAATCAATCACCTTATCACAGCCAGGCATCCAGTTAAGAAAACTGGCCCAGTTGGTAGGCGATATAACCGTAACCGCGTGCCCGAGGGAATGTAAAAAATGAAACAGTCCCAGCGAAGAGCCCATCGCATCAGGATCCGGTTTCTGGTGCATGGTAATTACAACCTGCTTTGGGCCCGATTTAAGTAAAGGAAATATTTCAGCTATAGGTTTCATAAAACGGTGGCGAAGGTAATTAAAGTTTGCAGTTGAAAAGGATAGATTTTTGCTCTTTTTTGCCTTTAATTCGGGTATTTAACATAAAAACCGGCTTCCTCAGCTTTTAAACCCCGAAACTTTGCCTTAGTTTTGCCACCCAAAAGAAAAGACTGTATGAGCAACAGAACATTTACTATGATTAAGCCAGACGCTTTCCGGGCGGGTCATGGCGGCGCTATTTTAGACAGAATCATTAAAGAGGGCTATCGTATTGTGGCATTTAAATTAACCAGTTTAACGCCAGAAAGAGCAGGAGAATTTTATGCAGTACATGCAGCCCGTCCTTTTTATGGAGAACTAGTGGAATTTATGAGCAGCGGCCCTATTTATGCTGCCATTCTTGAAAAAGACAATGCGGTAACCGGGTTCCGTACATTAATCGGTGCTACCGATCCAGCTAAGGCTGAAGCCAATACCATCCGCAAATTGTTTGCGACTTCTTTGGGAGAAAATGCCATCCATGGAAGTGATAGTGATGAAAATGCCAAAATTGAAGGTGATTTCTTTTTCAGTGGATTGGAAAGATTTTAACCAGGCTATGTGTCGGTGTTTTTACCACCATAATATATAATAATAATATAGTAGAAATAATATTGTAAAGGCTGCCGGAAACGGTGGCCTTTTTTATGTTTTGATGTCTGCCCGACCCTGAAATTTATCCGTTGCACTACATGGCCACCATATATAATATGTGTCTTGTTTATATTTTCTTTACTGAAGGCCTGAAAGGCTGGCATTAACAATTAAACCATTTTGTGGCCGAACACCGTAGGGATGACATTATATTTACGAAGAAATAATTCTAACAAAAATACCAGCCTGATTCTTACAAATGCAATTACTGGCGACAAAAAAAATCAGGCTTTTTAATTAACCAGCATTTCCAGTCCCGGCCTATGTTTCATAGGTCTTACCGTAAACCCGGCTTTACGCAAAAGATTAATAACACCCTTTTCTCCACCCAAATGGCCAGCTCCTACCGCAAATAATGCAGGGGCATCGCGCATAATAGCAGGCATTTTCTTTGCCCAACTTATATTGCGGCTATACAATAACAAATCAAGGTACTCACCCATCCCCTCTTCCTCTGCTGTCATTTCCTGCATCTTATTTAAATCCTGCTTGCGGTAAACCTCCACCAATTGCACATCGCTGCTGTCACCCGCAACGCCGGAACTGTCAATCATCTTTAATAAATCTTTTGCCTGGCGTTTATAAGGTATGCTGTCAAATACACTCGCCTGGAACTGCACTGTTTCAAGTCCATTGATGGGTTTACTATCTTTTTTCGCTTCCTTCATGATCACCTGTTCCATGCCATCTTTTTCTGCACAGGGGAATTTGCTTTCAGATATCAGCGAAGTAATAAAATAAGGCTTAAAGTGTTCCATCATGCTAAATGGCAGCATGGTATTGTTCTTTTTAAAATAATCTTTTACCCGGCCGTATTCATCTTCAGTTAAAAGATCACTCAGCCTGGTATTGTTGTTCATGTTTATGTACTTCATTATCCCCAGCGCATTTTCCATCATATTATCCAGGTCAATTTCAAAGTATACCTGTTCTGCCTTTGCTATGGCAAAACGAAGTGAATCGCTCAATTGTGCATCGGCTGCACAAAGCAGGTGCATGGTTCCAAATAAATAAGAAGGTTTGGTAAGATGGTTGCCGCTTATTTCCCAAAGCAAGGTGTTTTCCAGTACCAACGGCAACTGCTTTTCCTTTGTATTCTTTTTAACTACAGCTTTCTGCGCAGACACACTTATTGCCGCCACTATCAACAAAATAATAACCGGTATTCTTTTCATCATTTTTTTTAGTTGTTAGCTATTAGCTTTTGGCCGTTAGCTTTTTTATTTTGATACCTTCCGCGCAACATGCAATCCTTTGTACTAAAGGCTGCTCCCATACAAACTTCCCCCTTTATTAAACAATCTTTCTATTTTATTTTCTGTTACCGGATCTTTTTCTACCGGCGGTGCATGATGGGGTTTTATGCGCGCATCAAAAATCAACGGACCATGGCATCCCCAATGTTTATTTTCAATAAAACTATTAATACCATACATATCATGAGATGGATTGCACCTGGTAAATACAACCCATAAAAAATTGCGGAGGTTTTCTGCCACAAACCGGGCGTCATCACAAATAATAATAAAAGGAACAGTTTCTAAGCTGCTATTATTTCCCTGCAATGC
>JBDSOC010000131.1:0-5929 GCA_039915085.1 Chitinophagaceae bacterium | reverse complement strand
TATGCAAGCAATGATAAAAATAAGGGAGCGGTTAATTTCAATGTAGGAAGAATTGGTCCACAGGCTCGTAAATTTGATCCTTCGTGGCAACCGAAATATTAAACTGATTTTTATTATAGCTGCAGGTTGCAGGTTAAAAACGATATCCCCTCAAAAATTCCTCAACCAGCATTTTCTTTTTTCCTTGCAGTTGTATTTCTGTTACATGGATATACCCATCAGCAGCGGCAAATTTTAGCCAGGTTTTATTGTCGGTGAGAAATGCACCTGTAGCTACAGAAGGCGTTGCGGTTTCTTTTTTGCTTTTGTAAATCTTCAGCATTTTATCATTCAGGTAAGTAAATGCAGCAGGAAAAGGCGAAAGGCCGCGGATTAAATTATAAATTTCATTTACTGATTTATGCCAGTCTATTTTACAGGTTTCTGTAAAGATTTTTGGCGCATGTCTTAGTGAATTATCCGGCACAGGTTCACTGGCTAATGACTGTGGCTTTTCCTGCAATGTTCCATTTGCCAGTCTTTGTATTGTTTTTACCAATAGCGCGGCACCAATCTCTTTCATCCTGTCATGCACTTCGCCTGCGGTATCATCTTCACCAATAGGAAAACTTTCCTGCAATAAAATATTGCCGGTATCAATTGCATGCTGCAACTTAAAAGTAGTTACCCCTGTTTCCCGTTCTCCATTGATAACAGCCCAGTTGAGAGGTGCTGCGCCGCGGTATTGGGGCAATAATGATCCGTGTAAATTAATTGTTCCCATGGGCGGCATGTCCCAGACTATTTCGGGCAGCATGCGAAACGCCACTACAATTTGTATGTCTGCTTTCAATGCTTTCAGTTCTTCTATAAATAATGGGTTCTTTAATTTTTCAGGTTGCAGTACATACAGTTTTTTTTCAACCGCATATTTTTTTACGGCGCTTTCAGTAAGTTTCATACCCCGCCCTGCAGGCTTATCAGGTGCTGTTATAACGCCCGCAATAGTAAAGCCGGCATTTACCAATGCATCCAGGGACGCAACTGCAAATTCAGGCGTACCCATAAAAACAATGCGTAGCCCCGGTTCTTCTGCATTTAATTTATTCATACTCCTACTACAAAATACTTAAAACTTATTAGTAAAACGTATCGCTTTTAATCTGCGTACATCAGGTATTTCTTCCTGATATTTTTAAAGTTTGTCAGCGTCGGTTCCCAGCTTGCTCTTATTTCTTTTTCTGTTTTGCCTTCCTTAATTTGTTGCATCAGGGTGGCATTACCAGCCAGTTTATTAAAAAAATAGTCTTCCGGCTTCCCACTTTTGGCAACAATAAAAAAAGAATCCCTGGCAGGAAATAAACGATAAGCTTCCAGCAACCATTTTAATTGAATTTGATTGTTTACTTTTTGCAACACTTCTTCCGGCCTGCCAGATAAATTCCACCCATAACAAACCTTGCCATAATGTTTGGAATTTTTTGCTCCTTCATTTGGCTGCGGTGTAAATGAATATAAGCTGTTGGGCAAAGATGGATGGCCAAAAACCTGGAAGGGCACATTGGTGCCGCGACCTTCACTCAATACCGTTCCTTCAAAAAAACAAGTGGACGGATATAGATAGATGGATTGCACAGATGGTAAATTAGGTGAAGGCCTTACAGGCAGTATATATTTGCTTTGGTGTGAATAGTTAAGACATTTTATGACCAGAAAATGAAATGCTGTGTCTGCCGAATTTTGCGCGGTTCTGTAATAATCATATTTTTTATTTGCTTTTTCAGACAGCCATTTTTCGCCTGCTATCATAAAAGCATATTCTCCGATTGTCATTCCATAAACAATGGGTACAGGCTGCATGCCAACAAACGATTTGTATTTTGTTTCCAGCACCGGGCCATCAACATAAAAGCCATTCGGGTTTGGGCGGTCGAGTATTAATAATGGTTTACTATTTTCCAGTGCTGCTTCCATGTATTCTTCCAGCGATGAAATAAAAGTATAAAAGCGAACACCCACATCCTGGATGTCAAATACCATGATATCAATATCTTTCAGGTCTTCTGCGGATGGTCTTCTTTTACTTCCAAATAAAGAAATAACAGGGATGCCGGTTTTTTCATCTGTAGCATTGGTTACTTTTTCACCAGCATCTGCGGTGCCACGAAAGCCATGTTCAGGACCAAAAATTATTTTAATAATAATGCCCAGTTTTTGTAAGGTATCAACCAGGTGGGTATTGCCCACAAGGGAAGTTTGGTTGGCAAATATGGCAACTTTTTTACCTTTTAACAATGGCACATAAACATTTAATCTTTCAGCACCGGGAACCGGGGCGGGTAATGAAGATGTGTTCTGTGCGAACACATTAGTGATAAGGAATTGAAGCAAAGTAAATGGGATTATCCACTTCATTTTATAAGAATTTAATGCAGCAAAGATGTATATATAATTTCGCAAAACCTGCTTAAAATTTTAATGGAAATTGTAAAACATTGCCTTATTTTCGGGCAATAAATCATCTTTATTTTATCCCTTACGTTCATCTGGCTTCAACCGCTGAAGTGTGTTGTAACGATACTGATCTGATAAGCGGTGATGTGAATACAATTATTACTTTAAAAAATTATTTATGCAAACAGTGAAAAGCGGCGATACAGTTAAGGTTCATTACCACGGTCGTCTTACAGATGGAACAACTTTTGACAGCAGTGAAGGGCGTGACCCATTGGAATTTGAAGTAGGCAGTGGTATGGTAATTAAAGGTTTTGATGATGGCGTTACCGGAATGAAAGTAGGAGATAAAAAAACGATTAATATACCTGTTGACGAAGCATATGGTCCTGTAAACGAAGGGATGCTGGTGGAATTTCCAAGGTCTAATTTCCCCCCGGAAATGGCGCCAGAGATTGGTATGCAATTAAATATGACCAGTGGCGACGGGCAAGTGATACCTGTTGTAATTACAGATATAAAAGACGATATTATTTCTTTGGATGCCAATCATCCGCTTGCAGGTGAGGATCTTGTTTTTGACCTGGAACTGGTAGAAATTGTTAGTGCAAAATCATTGATTATAATGCCGTAAAATATAACGGCGGAATATATTGGGTTTATAGTTGCGTGCAGCGGCACAAATACTATGAACCCTTTTTATTTAACGTCAGTCACCCGGCTCTGCAGATCAGCTGGCTGATATCAATCATTTAATTTGATACCAATGCTGTATTTTCTATTGGAGGGGACGCACGGTATTTTTTCTCATACACCCATATAAAAACACCGATGGCCAGTATATAAAGCAGGGTTGCTATCAGCGATCCTTCAAAACCAAATTTGCCCCCTGTAAGCAACTTACTACCATGCATCTCATGTTCTAAAAGGCTTTTCAATGGCATGCCGCTAACTTCATAACCAAGGATTGGTCCCTGGAAAAAATTCCAGCTAAAATGCAGCATGATACTGAACCAGAGATTTTTTGTATAGATATAGTTAAGTCCGAGTAAAATACCTGCCAGCAATATATTAACCGCGCCCACAATAGAAAAGCCAGGGTTTGCTATATGCGCCAGTGCAAATATGAATGCAGAGATGATTAATGCCAGCCATTTATTAACAGACTCAAGCAGGTTGTTTAAAATATATCCCCTGAATACTATTTCTTCATAAAAAGCAACAATTACCATCAGGCCGAAACTGATGAACAGATCATTGCCATTAAAACTAATATCGGTCCAAACCAGGTTTTTGCTGAAGTACAACAGGCAGGTGCCGGTGCACAACAAAAAAATGCCCAGGAAAAAACCGGCCCCGGCATGTGAGCCGTTTTTATCAATAGCAAAACCAATGCTTTCAAAAGAACTACGGTCGGCTATTTTTCTGAACAGCCAGACAGCTGCTACCGAGAGAATAGCATTAATAATAAATGCTATATAAAATATTCCCTGGTCAGCTATTTGTTTATCAGCAGTAACGGGCGCTTTTTTTACAATGAGCGCTATTACTAAACCAGCAATTACCAAAACTGCCAGGTAAAAAGCCACAAAAAGCAATGCTCTCAGCCAGCCATAGGGAATGCCGGGTTTATTATTGAGTTCTGGTTTCATTTATGTTAATTTGCTTTTTTTTACCACTGGAGAATAGAGGTATTCACGGGGAAACAGAGGCTCTTTTGCCTCTGTGAAAAACCTCGTTTGACGCTGTGGTAAAGATTCATCAATAAAAATACGACTATGTTTGAAAACTATGCATATACTTCTGCAGCGCGTTTAATGCTTTATGTACAAACAGATACACAAAGCGATCCAAAATCAACAACATTTCCTTCTACAGACAAGCAAAAAGATCTGAGCCGTATACTGGTAAATGAATTACAAGAACTGGGCGTTGCAGATGCGCATATGGATGAGTTTGGTTATGTATATGCAACTATACCTTCCAGCACAGAAAAAAATGTGCCGGTAATCTGCTTTTGCTCACATGTAGATACGGCGCCGGATTGCAGCGGGGCAGGGGTGAAACCAATAGTACACAGCAGTTATAATGGCGCTGATATTGTGTTGCCCGATGATACAACACAGGTCATTTCAATAAAAAACCATCCTTACCTGGAAGATAAAATAGGGGAAGATATCATTACGGCTTCCGGTACAACTTTACTGGGCGCCGATGATAAGGCAGGCCTTGCAGTAATAATGGATTTTGTCAATTACCTGCACCTTCATCCGGAAGTACAGCACGGAACTATAAAAATTTTATTTACACCAGATGAGGAAGTGGGGCGTGGCGTGGATAAACTGGATGTAAAAAAACTGGGCGCTGATTTTGCGTATACACTTGATGGAGGTGAAAGAGGAAGTATTGAAGACGAAAATTTTTCTGCTGATGGCGTTACGGTTACATTTTATGGTATCAGTGCGCATCCAGGTTCTGCTAAAGACAAGCTGGTAAACGCATTAAAAGTAGCGGCCTGTTTTATAGATTTATTGCCAAAAGATGAACTTTCCCCCGAGACAACTGAGGACCGGTATGGTTTTGTGCATCCGTTGCATATAGACGGCATCGCTGAAAAAGTAAGTGTACAGTTTATCATCCGTGATTTTGTTACTGCCAAACTGGAAGCCTACGAAAATTTTCTGCGCGATAAAATGGAAACAGCACTTGAAAAATTTCCTGGAGCAAAAGCGGAGTTTGTGGTAAAGGAACAATACAGGAATATGAAAGAGGTTTTGGATATGCATCCGCAGGTAGTAGCTTATGCGCGTGAGGCAATGCAGCGGGCTGGTATAGCGCCATTGACAGCGGGCATACGTGGCGGTACAGATGGTTCAAGGTTGTCTTTTATGGGTTTGCCTTGCCCAAATATTTTTACGGGGGAAATGGCGCTGCATGGCAAGCATGAGTATGTGAGTGTGCAGGATATGGAGAAGAGCATGGAAACATTAGTGCATTTGGTGAAGGTGTGGGAGGAAAAGGTAAACCCCTGACCCCCTAAAGGAGTGGTCTGTATCAATCATGCCAATTAAATAAATCAATGATTATAAACCGGCGAAGAAAACACCGGCTCAAATATTGGTTTGCAGGATGACCATTTGAACTTATTGTTTAATGCGTTGAATAATATTCCAAATGTATAAGAGTGCGACGCAAGGATGCTCAATAGCGTTTACCCTGCCTGGTCCCGGATAAATTATATTTCAAAAAAAATCATCCGGCGAATGTCTGATACTATTTAGTTAACCCTCAAAAAGTCTGAAATCCTTGCTGGCAATTTATTCTTCCATATTGTATTCAAAAAAATACTGGCTTTTATACTATAGTTAGGAAATTTTGCAAAATCATCTTTTCTAATTTACCTTTTGGTACTTTTTTTATGGAAAAAAAGTACCGCAAAAAAGCCAGTCGAAATCCCCGCCTGAATGACCAGTCGGGCAGGGAAAACAGCCCGATT